>NZ_JSYI01000071.1:0-11713 GCF_001023515.1 Diaphorobacter sp. J5-51
TTGCAGTAATTCCAGACCTGATTGACCTCTCGGGCCATCGCAGACAACACACGGGCGTGTTTGTCCTTGAGGCGCAGGCGCAGGGTCTTAGTGCAATCCATGTACTTTAATGTATTACAATAAATGATCTTGCGCAAGCATTTTTGTATGACGGATAATGCACCGCATGGAAGAACAAAAGAAACCCAGGGGTCGCCCACCAACGCCTGAAGACAAGGTGTTGCTGATGCGCTCCATCCGGCTCACGCGCGAGCAGTGGGCCAAGGTCGATGCGGCGGGACTACGGGCGCTGCGCCAGCTCATAGATCGCTGGAAACCCAAGCAGCCCTGACGGGCTGCGCGCTCTCAACCCCGGCCTGAACGCCGAGGCTTCCCGCGCATTCGGTGATGGCTGCAAAGAAGACTACGGCAGGAGATACGACGCGCACGGAACGCGCCAAAGCGCACCTTGAGCGCCTGGTGGAAGCCAAGGGCAAACGCCTGCTGGTCGATCTGGATGCCGATGGGAATGCGGCGCTGGAAGCGCTGGTTGCGAGCGGCTATGGCGCGACCAATAAGGCTGTGGTGATTCGCGCACTGATCGCCGCCAGCAAGCGCATCAAAAAGCCTTGACAGCGTTTATATAAACGCTATAATAGAGTCATGAACACCGAAACCGTCAACAATACCGGCATACGCATCGGGCACTTCTACAAGGTGCCGCGCGGCTTCGAGATGCCGTTCGCGGGGCGCTGGCTCAAGGCAGTTGGGCACCATGCGGGCTGCATCAACTTTCGGGCTGCTGCCGGAAATTTCCTGTCCCTTGGCAACGCCACGGCCGAGCTGCTTGCGAAGCACGCGGACGAGGTTCGCGTCACCAGCCCGAAGTCTTTTTGCTGAAGCCATGACCTATGTCGTCATTGTCCAACGCACGCCGATGCAGCGTGACGTGTACGGCCCCTATCGGAGCTTCAAGGCGGCGGAGGGGGACGCAAAGGCCTGGGGCGGCACCGTCGAGCCGGTCATGAAACCTAATACCCACCAATGAGTAAGGACAGTCAGCATGCCTCGCATCCTCAACCAATCCCAGGCTGAAGCCATCTACAGCGCCATGTGCGCACTGAACAACTTGGGTAGCACCTCCATTGAACTTGACCTCCCTGGCGACATCTGGATTCAGGCTGGAGTGAATGGTGGGGTCATCGTCTGCCCGCGTCATGTGGGCGCGAAACTGGAGCAGCATGCAAGCCAAGCCGCTTTCGCCGCCGCATATGGCCTGGATGGCAAAGAGCCTCGCACCGCCGAATACACGCCTGGGGTTGGTTGGCAGGTCGTCACGAAGACTGGCCGACGTGGCAACTTCGATACCGAGGCTCAGGCCTTGGCTGCCTGAACGGTGTCATCAGAACTCAAACGGAAGAAAAGAATGCGCCCCCCATACGGCCTGCCTGAGAAATACTGGAGTTCGCTGAGCCGCGAGCACCAGGCCCTGTTTGGCCTCGTCAGGCCGATGCCCGAAGCCGCCTACACGGTGGACTGGCAGCTGGGAATGCTGGAGCAAACCTTGGCCGGTATTGAGTCTGACATGCTCGGGGCCGGTGGCTCGTTTGAGCTGATACCGGATTTCCAGCGCGGCCATGTGTGGACGGATGCGCAGCGCACGGCTTATGTCGAAGCCATCATCCGCAAGACGACGACGGGCCGCATCCTGTTCAACTGCCCTGGGTGGTCGCGTTCCACGAGCGGCGAGGGAGACATCAAGGAGAATACGTTTCAGTGCATCGACGGTCTGCAGCGGCTGACTGCCGTGCGCAAGTTCATGGCTGGCGATCTCCCGGTGTTCGGCGGGATGTCGGTCTCGGATCTGAGGGGTTCGCCGTTCGATCCATTCCGCATGTCGTATCGTCTGCAGATTGGCATCTATGAGTTCACTTCCAGGGCCGAGTTGCTTCAGTTCTACCTGGACTTGAATGCCGGGGGCACGGTGCATGCGCCGCAGGAGATTGAGCGCGTGCGTGAGCTTCTCGTGCAGGCCAAAATTGACTCGATTTGAATCAAAGGAAAGAGAATGGACTCGATAGTGAAAATCACTGTGATCGCACTAGCCATGGGTGGCTGCTTGGGTGTGGTTGCTGTGTACGGGTTTACAGGTGGCTACGGTAAGGGGCCGAAGTTGGCGCTTCGTCTCCTTGTTGCATCAAGCAGTTTCGGCTTTGTTCTTGCAGGTGCATATTCCATTTTCCGCGATGGTCTCGGTGTTCTGCCGCTTGCATTCTTTGGCCTCGCCATTTCACTCCCGGTCGTGCTGCGGCGAGAGCTCTTCTCCAAGATATAGGAAAGAACCATGAGCATCAACACCGTGCCGACAGCTGAGGTGATCGAGTCGATGGCCTCCCGACATGACAACTCCCGCCACCTAACCGCCGCTGGCGGTTGAGGTGGGGGGAGTTGTCATAATCACACCATGATCATCAAACACGCTGACGACAAGCGCCCTCAGTTGGCCGCTCTCGAAAATCTCCTCAGGCATCCATCAGCCGATGCGGCGACGAGGAAACGCATCGAGCAGGAGCTGCGCAATATCCAAGCGGGCATTCGTGGTGAAGAGGAAGCCGCCTACGAAATGAAGGTGCAATTCGGGGATAGCGCCAATTGGATGGTCATTCATGATCTGCGTGTTGAATATGGCGAGCTGGTGGCACAGATCGACCACCTGATCATGAACCGCTTCCTCGAAATGTGGGTCTGTGAGAGCAAACACTTTTCCGAGGGCGTAGGCATCAACGAGCATGGCGAGTTTGCAGCTTTCTTTGGCGGCAAGCCCTACGGGGTGCCATCCCCTATCGAGCAGAACAACCGGCACATGCTGATCTTGCGGCGGCTATTCGCGTCGGGAGCTATCGCGCTGCCCAAGCGACTGGGCTTCACCATCAAGCCGGAATTGAAGGGGCTGGTGTTGGTATCCAAGGGAGCCCGCATCAGCCGACCCAAGGCGAAGATCGATGGCATCGAAGCCCTCATCAAGAACGATCAGTTGTTTAGGACTATTGAAAAATCGTTTGACGAGGGTGGTTCGTTAATCCTGGCCAAGGTTGTTGGTAGCGACACACTCGAAGCCCTGGCCAAGCAAATCGCCAAACTGCACAAGCCTATCGAGTTCAACTGGCACGCCAAGTTCGGCCTGGCAGAGCCGCCACAGACAGCAGCTCCGGTCGCTCCCGTGCGGCCCGTTGCGGTTCAGGCTGTGCCGCCAATTCAGCCAACCAAGGCCGTACCCGCTACGTGTGCCGCAGCACCAACTGTCGAGCCGAAGGCAAAGCAGAAGCTGGTGTGCCATTCATGCAGCGAATCCATTTCCTACAACGTCGCGAAATTCTGCTGGTTTAACAAACCAAGGTTTGGCGGCAACCTCTACTGCATGGATTGTCAGAAAAAGGTCGTTCCTGCCTGAGAGAGGTCGCGAGCCAGTATCGATATATGGCTTGCCATATGGCAAGAGTCGCCATATACTTTGATACATGGCAACACATCATGCCTCACCCCCCAAACCAACCGCACGCGTCGGTTGGAACAACCGTTCTCAGACGGTCACGATGCCGCTCGAATTCCGGTTCCCTGATTCGGTGCGCGAGGTGTTCATCCGTCGTGAAGGAGAAAGCGTCATCTTGACGCCGCGCCCGACCGATTGGTCAGGCTTCTTCGCTTTGGGCACGGCCTCAGCCGACTTCATGGCAGAACGCGAACGCATGCCAATTCAGGAGCGCAAGTTTTGACGGCGGCGCTGTTCATGCTGGACACCGATACCTGCATCTTCCTCATGCGCGGTGAGTCTCCGACCCTGGCGGCTAAGGTGCAGTCGGTGCCGCTGCAGCAACAGGTGATGTCGGCAGTGACGTTTGCCGAGCTGACCTATGGAGTGCAGGTCTCCGCTGCCGGTAAGCGCAAACAGAACCAGGCGGTTCTGGACAGCCTGGCCTTGCACCTGGCCGTGCTGGACTGGCCTCAAGACGCGGCGAAACACTACGCCGAGATTCGTGCCGACCTGAAGAAGCGCGGTGCGCAGCTCGGTGCTGCGGATCTGATGATCGCGGCACATGCAAGGGCTGTGGGGGCCATCGTCGTGACGAACAATGTCACGGACTTCGGGCGCGTGAAAGGCCTGCAAGTCGAGAATTGGGCCAAGTAGGAAAACAAATCATGCAGATGAGCAAGCCCAAAGGTCGCCTGGCCAAGAGAATGACCTTCTACCACCTCAATCGCCGAAATGCGCAGGGGCAAGCCTTCATCCAGCAGCTTCGCGTTGCCCTCCCTGCCAAAGCCGAGCAGCAGGCCGTTGCTGCCCTTCCTACCGTGTACCGCGATGAGTGGGACGCGCCGACATTCGATGCCTTCCGTGCTCGTGCAAGTAACTGATCGGAAAGAAAAATGACGGACTCTGCGATTCTGTTCGTGGCGCTTGCACTTCCTGCCATTGGGTATGCAGCGGTGTGGTTGCATGTCGGTGGTTTCTATTACCTTCGGCACCCTGGTGCCGAGTTGGTGGATGACGCTATGCGTCTCGGACGGGCGAGGGAATTTACCCTCAACGACATGCCAAGCCGCCTAGCTGGCGTTAAGGATGAAGATGTCCGTGCTGAATGTGAAAGGCTGCGCAGGGAGTTGGCCATCCGAAAAACCTCGGTGTGGGAGAAGCTGGTTTTCTCAACAAATCGTCGGTTCCTAAAGTGACTATCGCGCAGCCCGGCACGCTCTGATACCGGTCTGTTTAATTTCCAAGAATGGATCCATTTCCCGCTGCCAAGATCGTGTCGCGTCGAAGGAGAACAATTGCTGACGCCAGAGCAGTTTGACGCCCTCGCCAAGTTAACGCGTGCACGTGAGCCCGCCCGTTTGGCTGCGCGACGCGTTCTTGTCGATGGTATCAGTCAAGCGGACGCAGCTCGCGAGCTAGGTATTTCGCCATCAGCCCTGGGCAATTCCGTGCGGCGCTACCGCGAGTTTGATTCTTTAATTCGGGATGCATATCAGATACGTGATTGACATACACGTTATAACGTGTATATAATGCAAGCATCAACTAGTAGGAAAGATTATGCGTCTTGTGTACAGGGAAACTCAAAAACCCGTGGCCTTGGGCGACACGGTGATCATCAACGGCAATTCGTTCGAAGTCACCTACTTCACCAAACCGCACAAGGCATCGTCTGAGGGAAAGGTGCAGGTAACGTACAAAGGCGAGGAAGAATCCACCACGTCCAGAGAGTATTACGTTGGCATCATCGGTGCCGAGTGGATTGAGCGCGAAGACCGAGTAAACGCCGAATGAGGGAAACTCATTGACATCGAAACGCAAAGCCGACGACAGTTCGGTATGGCGACTCCACGCGGGCATGGCTGCTTTCTGGATTGCAGCGCTGGCCTTGTTGTATGTTGCCATGGATCGCTATTTGCAACCACCTGCTTTGACGGTCACTGCGGAAGGGGTTTTGCTGCTGAAGCGCCACCGGGACGGCCATTTCTATGCTGACGGCCAGGTGAATGAACAGTCAGTACGCTTCTTGGTGGACACAGGGGCTACGAGCGTTGCGCTCACCGACGAGCTCGCATCGCGCGCAGGTCTACACGGCGGCGAGATGGCTCAATTTCATACTGCCAATGGTGTTCGCATGGGGCGAATTGTTCGGGCCGATTCCGTCAAAATTGGGCCATTGCAAGTGAACAATATTTCCGTGAGCACCGGCTACACGGGGAAAAATGTGCAGGATGCCTTGCTCGGTCAGAATTTTTTGCGACAGTTTTGGGTATCTATCAATGGCGACGAGCTTGAGATGCGGCGGCGATGATTTACTCATCCATGGATAATAATGATTTCAACGCAACAAAGGAAAGTGCATGCAGGCCAGTGAATACAAGACCTCTCTTCAACTAGCTCGCAAGATCATCGCAGCGGTTTCGCGTGAAAAACAGGATGTTCTGGCCGCTGCCTATGAGCGCTATATGTGCTTCAGCGGCGTCCATGACCCGGAGCCTGGAGTAAACCATGTTGCAGAGGATAGGACGCAATTCCCTCATCTATTGATGTACGCCGAGAATGGCGATCCTTTGTTGAGCGATGAGCGCTGTGCGGATTTCATGGTGGCCGTTTCTGGCTTGCCTCGGGAATGGTGCCTAGCTTGGGATGAGGTAGCCTTCGCGGAGGAACATGGCGAAGACTTCGTTGAAAACCAAACAAAGCGCCAAGAATCAAATCGGCTTGAGACAGAAATAGCAACTGCACTTGGCAATTGAAGAAAACACATGAAAATTAACAACCAAGAATCAAATGACCCATTAGCTAAGTTGCCATCGTGGCAGTTGCTATGCATCATGCTCGGCAGTGTCGGTGCTGTTGTTTCATTGCTATATTTGACAGGGGTGCTTCTTTTTTCCTTGTCGCATTGGGAATACGCGCTGGGCGCCTTTGTCTTTTGCGGTGGTCTCGCCTTGGCGTTGATCCCCAAGGGCACTCATTAATCAGGTGAAAACTATGCCTATCTTCCTCATGTTGTTCATGTCCATCATTCTGGCAAGGGTCGGCATGTTTGGCCACGCGATCGCTTGCAGTATTTTTGCGATTATTTCAGCGACACAGCAAGTGCTTTCAATCGCTTAGAAACTTGGCAATTGAAGAAAAACGTGTCAACCACCCCCCCCTAAAGGAAGGGGCTTGAGGGAGCCATCCCAATAGCCCGAGGTTGACCAGACCGAGAAAGGGGAAGCGATTTTCCAATCTACGTTGTGCAGAAGACAAAAGACCTACCCAGGAATGCTTCCTCAGTTCCTGGCCCTGGAAGTGGCAATTGCAGACACGCTTCGGGTAAGCACGAAACGGATTGCCGCCGATTGGTTAAAACCAATCACCTGCTGCGCAACATGGTCGAGGGGAGAGGCTCGCAAGAGCCCGTTACCGCCGCAAGGCGAGATAAGGAGTAATCCAATGCGAGTGTTCGTACTTGCACAACGCGGACAGCCGCTCATGCCCTGCCACCCGGCCAGGGCGCGGCAGCTGCTCAGGCAGGGCAAGGCCGTGGTGCATCGCACGATGCCCCTGGTGATCCGGCTCAAGGATCGTCTGGAGGGAGACACGCAGCCCGTGCGCCTCAAACTCGATCCGGGCAGCAAGGGCACAGGCCTGGCCCTGGTGCGTGAGCAGCCTTCGGGCACCCTTGCGGTGCTCCACTTGTTCGAGCTGGCCCACCGTGGTCGGCAGATCAGCGAGGCGCTCACGGCCCGCCGCCAGATGCGTCGGCGCCGCAGGGGCAACCTGCGCCACCGCGCACCCCGGTTCATGAACCGGGGCAACAAGAGCAAGGGTTGGCTGGCCCCCAGCCTGCGGCACCGCGTGGACACCACCTTGGCGTGGGTCACTCGGCTGCAGCGCTGGACACCGCTTACGGCCGTCAGCTCGGAGCTGGTGCGATTTGACATGCAGGCGCTACAGAATCCGGAAATCTCCGGTATCGAGTACCAACAAGGCACGCTGGCGGGCTACGAGCTGCGCGAGTACCTGCTGGAGAAGTGGGGCAGGCAATGCGCCTACTGCGGCGCCCAGGACACCCCGCTGCAGATCGAGCACATCCGGCCCAGGGCCAACGGCGGCAGCAACCGCGTGAGCAACCTCACCCTGGCCTGCCAGTGCTGCAACCAGAAAAAAGCGGCCCTGCCCGTTGAAGTGTTCCTGGCCCACAGGCCGGACGCACTACGGCGCATCCTGGCCCAGGCCAGGCGCCCGCTCAAGGATGCCGCAGCCGTCAATGCCACGCGCTGGGCCTTGGCTAACGCCCTCAAGGGCACGGGCCTGCCGCTGGAGCTGTCCTCGGGCGGACGCACCAAGTTCAATCGCGCCCGCCTGGGTGTACCCAAGACCCATGCGCTCGATGCGGCATGCGTCGGCGAGTTCTCCGCCCTCACGGGCTGGAACCAACCGACGCTGCACCTCCAATGCACGGGACGCGGCAGCTACCAGCGCACGCGCCTGGACAAGTTCGGCTTCCCACGCGGTTACCTGATGCGCCAGAAACAGGTCAAGGGTTTCCAGACCGGCGATCTGGTCAAGGCCCAAGTGCCTGCGGGCAAGAAGGCGGGAGCACACCGGGGCCGGGTCGCCATCCGGGCCACGGGCAGCTTCAACATCCAGACCGGCACGGGCGTCGTTCAGGGCATTTCTCATCGCCACTGCAGGCTGATTCAGCGGGCAGACGGCTATGGGTATTTTTACCAACCCCAGATAGCAAACACAGACGAGAACCAGGGGCGTGCGTTGCACGCCGCGCTATCCCTCCCCGCCCTGAAGGGCGGGGTCTCTCGCGCATGACTGATGAAATCGGCACTTTGCGCATGCATATGACTCCTGAGGAAGCTCTGACGTTCGGCCTCAATCTGGTCGCAGCAGCACGTGATCGAATGAAGGCAGAGGGTCGGTTCTGATTCTTCGAAAACCAGGGAATGACCATGAACGACGACCTCGATTCCAGGGTGGTGATTGTGCGGGGCCTGCCTGGTTCTGGAAAATCCACGCTGGCTCGTGAGATTGCGAGAATCTGCGGGTATGTCCATGTCGAGAACGACATGTATTTCGAGGCAGAGAGTGGGTACGAATACGACCGTTCGCGGCTTGGTGAGGCTCAGCAGTGGTGCTTGCGCGTTGCACGGGATGCAGTCCTGGCAGGCAAGAAGGTGGTTGTCTCCAATGTCTTCACCAAGGTGGAGCACATGGACGACTTCATGCAGCTGCATGACGATGTGGCCGTCATCGAATGCCTGGGCAGCTATGGCAGCGTCCACGATGTACCGGCTGATGTGTTGGGTCGTATGCGGGCATCTTGGGAGCCCTATGCGAGCGCGATTCGGATCTAGGAAAAACAATGCAGTGGCTAAAAAATCTGTTCAAGCGTAAAAGCGACCAGGCGACCCCAAATCGCGAGTCGCAGGCGAAGGTCGCGCCAGAGAAGGGGTCGGTTGCGGGGTTTCCGCCGCAGAGGTCGATTGCTGGAGCGCAGCATCAGGATGATTCCGACAATCTTCCTTTGAGCATGGCCATTTCCTCAGCCACTGGCAATGTCGCCCTGGGCTATATTGCGGGTGGCTCCATGACAGGTGCCATCCTTGGCTCGGCATTGGGCAGCGATAGCCATTCCGACGCTTCAGCCGCAGTTTGCATCGCCAGTGACCGGGGCGACTCCGACCTTGCGAGCTCATCCAGTAGTTGTGAGAGCGGCTCCAGCAGCGATAGTGATTCGAGCCACGGATCTTGGGATTGAAGCTGCATCCCACGGACACTACCTATCTACACCAAGGTCTGCGCCATCTTCTTTCAGCCTAACGCATCCAGGTTTGCGCTGCAAGAAAATGCGATCAAAATCCGTTCTTTTGGGTTGTCTTCGTGTACCGCCCAGAACCATTACACTTTTTGCAGGTCACCGTGGTGTAGGCGCCACTCCCGCTGCACCGTTTGCAGGGCTCGTTCACGGCGGGCTTGTGTTGACCGATGCCGTTGCAGCGCGTGCATTTCTTGCCATGCATTATTCCATGACCTTCGCAGCCGAAGCAGAGCTTGGCAGCACGATGAAACACGCCAGTACCATTGCAGCCGTTGCAGTGGTGTGTTTTTTCCCCGGTGCCACCGCATTGAGAGCAGGGGCCGTCGATATGTGTTGTTACGTGGTCTTTGAAGAATCCGGGGCGAATGGTTCTCTTAACTGTCGTCCCATCTGTGCGATGCGCAATTTCATCTGCGCCACCAAGAAAACGTCGCTTTATCTCGCCTTCTTCAACTACCACCCCATTTTTCATGGTTTGGGATTTCGTCTCTGTTAAGAATAATCCCTTCTGATGGGTGTACGTTTTAGTTTTTCCGGTGTCGTGGTGTGTGACGACAGTGCGCTTGTCGGTGAAAACACCCCCTGCGCGCTCTACTGTCGTTCCTTCTCCGAGATTTGATTTGAAAAATATCTCGAAGAACCCGCTGCTTCGCCTGTTTCTGAATAACGCCATTCTTGTTAAGCCTTTGAATTGAAGCGGTAGGGGTGGTTCATGCCCAGGTCTTTTCGATTTCCGTGAGGCCTTTGGAGACGTTGGGCTCATCGAGACACACGCCTTTAGCACCTGCGTAGATTTCATCGACTATGCGAGCGCCGGCCAGGTTGTCCACGTCCGCGTAAAAATCGAAGGTGATTTCACTTTTGCCGCGTACTTCCCTGGCGAGGTGAGTGAGGTACAGGTACGCGCTGTATGCGCCTGCTTTGCTCAGATCGTAGCCCACGGTGGTGCCGCGCTCCTGGGGCAGCACGTACACAACCTCGGGAACGATGGTGACGAGGATGCGACTGGGGTCGTTCAGGTATAGCTTCTTGCTGATCTCCATTTCCAGGTAACCGACAGGTTGGTCGGGGCGCGTCCTGCTGGCCACAAGGAGGTAGGTATCGGTGATGATTTTGCTGTTATTGTCCTCGTGCACTTGATGGAGCTCGTCCATGGTTTTCATGCGACGGTGCTCATGAGACCAGCAGGGGTGGTAGGTATGATCGACGGCTTCAGCATCACCCTCGAACTCACCGTGGCGTTTTTGCAGATACGCATGCAGTGCAGCAGGAGACCATTGCACAGGGCTGGTCAGAATGAGGGTTCTCTTGTCCCAGGCCCGCACGAGTAGGTCGTGCAGACGACCTTGGGTTTCGCTTGGCTGGAAGCGGTCGCTACGGCAGATGTAGTCGTTGAATGTCAGCGGAAGATTCAAGGCACTTCTCCTGTGTTGGTTTAGCAAAATCTGGATGGGATGGCTTCTGCGATCGGCGCAACTTTCACGGCCCTAATGGGGTTTGCGGCTGTTGGATGGCATGGTCATAGCAGCAAGCGCCGCTGAATGGCCGGTGTCGAGATGAAGCCCATCTACGCGTAGCGTGCCATTGCGCGCATCGCTTAGAGGAAGTGGTTCAACAATTGATGGAAACCGTCAGCAACGATGGTGACGGCATCTACTTCAAAGGTTTGCATGAGAGCCATAAGGTTGCCCAGGCCATACATGGCGCCAAAGGCGGCGCAAACAAAAAGGCGGCTACCCCAGCCTTCAGTGTTGGTGTGCAGGTCGTCCATGTGTGCTTAAGCTTTCACTTCCAGGGTTGATGTCCTCGGTTGCCTGCTAGTCTAAAAATGGCCCTAACCCTTCTTTGCCAGGAGAAGCAGCCAGGTTTACCGTGTTTCGAAAGGACGCCCGATCTGTTCGGTATGTTGCCAGGTAGAGCGCCTGCTTTTCTGACCCAAAAAAAATAGCCCCCTGAAAACTCAGAGGGCTATTGCTGTTTGAGTCCAGCCCATTGGGCTATGCGCTTGGGCTGGCGCGATTTCGGAGTTTGCGCATTTAGGCTTTGTTCAGCCTGTACGTCACACTAATGGTTTGTGCACCGTAAGCCCAGGCGACGTTCGCGGTGGCACTGTTGTCGGTGGAGGTGCAAGCAAAACTGCGGACTGCAGGGTCGCCAGCCATATCTGCCTCAATGTTTTTGCACCACCCCGCAAAGCTCATCTTCTCTGCTTCCTTGGCAGGTATCGTTGTACGTGCAACTTGCCCAGTGGTGTTGTTTATGATGGTCAAGACGAGCGGCCCTGTTATCGGGGATACGCTGCCATCATTCTCTTTGTCTGGATCTTTGCCTGCGCATTCCACTGATGGCGGACAGTGATTCCATTCCCATCGCGG
>NZ_JSYI01000072.1:0-73867 GCF_001023515.1 Diaphorobacter sp. J5-51
TCCATCCAGCTATTCTGGCGCTGCTGGAGCTAAATAGATACCCCTTTTATTTATACAGTCATTCAATGCATTCCGAAGACGACCCCCCGCCCTCACTGGCTCCTGTCGTATGGGCGCCCGCGCAGCCGCTCAAGGGGCGGGGTACGGCCACGCGTATGGCCCACCGCTTTATGCGCGATGCGCGCGAGGCGTTCGACGACGGCTGGGGCGGGCCGGAGGAGGGTGTGACGGGCGACGAAAGTGCCGCGCCCGCCGCGCCGCTGACCCAGGTGATCTGGGAAGATGCGCGCAGCGCGCTGTGCGGCAACGATTCGCCCGACATTTTCTTCGAGCAGTCGGTGAACCCTTACCGCGGCTGCGAGCATGGCTGTGTGTACTGCTACGCACGGCCCACGCACAGCTACCTCAACCTGTCGCCGGGGCTGGACTTCGAGACCCGCATCATCGCCAAGCGCAATATCGCCGAGGTGCTGCGGGACGAGTTGGCGCGCGCCAGCCATCGGCCTTCGGTGGTCAACATCGGCTCCGCCACCGACTGCTACCAGCCGGTGGAGCGTGAGCTGCGCCTCACGCGCGCGCTGATCGAGGTGATGCGGGATGCGCGACACCCGTTCTCGCTGATCACCAAGAGCAGCGGCGTGGAACGTGACCTGGACCTGCTGGCTCCGCTGGCGCACAGCCGGCTGGCGGCGGCCTACGTGACCATCACCACGCTGGATGCGCGCCTGGCCCGCGTGCTGGAGCCGCGCGCGGCCGCGCCGCACCGGCGGCTGCGCACCATCCGCGCGCTGGCCGAAGCCGGCGTGCCCGTCGGCGTGAGCGTGGCGCCGCAGATTCCTTTCATCACCGAGGACATGGAGCAGGTGCTGGCCGCCGCGCGCGACGCGGGCGCCACCTCGGCCTTCTACACGGTGATCCGCCTGCCGTGGGAACTCAATGCCCTGATGCGCGAGTGGCTGCAACTGCACTACCCGCAGCGTGCCGAGCGCGTGCTGGCGCGCATTCAGGATCTGCACGGCATCGACGCAACCGCGCGTATCGCGGGCAAAAGCTACGACAGCAGCCACGCCACGCGCATGAAGGGCTCGGGCCTGTGGGCCGACCTGCTGCGCCAGCGCTTCGAGAAGACCTGTGCGCGCCTGGGCCTGAACCGCCAGCGCACGGAACTGGACCTGTCGCAGTACCGCCCGGCGCTGGCGCGCGGGCAGGGCGTGCTGTTCTGAGCGCGGTGCGCGCCGCGGCTAGCATGGGCGCTTTGCTGTGGGGAGGGGTGCCGAATGCTGTTGATCGTAGGAACCATTCGCCTGCCGGCGGACGGGCTGGCCGCCGCGCTGCCGGCCATGCGGGCGATGGTGCAGGCCTCACGGGCCGAACCGGGCTGCATCGAATATGCGGATGCGCAGGATGTGCTGGACGCCGGGCTGATCCACGTGCATGAGCTGTGGCGCAGCCAGGACGACCTGGACCGGCACTTCGCCAGTGCCCACATTGCGCAGTGGCGCGCTCTGTGGCCGGCGCTGGGCATCGGCGGGCGTGACCTGCGCGCCTACGCGGTGGGTGCGCCCCGCCCGGTGTGAGCGGTTTGGCGGGCGCCGGGTGTCAGACGGTGCATGACCTCGGGCGGCCCGGGCCACCGCGAAAGGGCGACAGAAGCGCGGCCAATCGCGGCGCCAGGCGCATCCCTCGTGCGGGCTGTAGCGGGCATCCGCAACGGCGCGCGGACAGGTGGGGCGGAACGAGAGAGCCGGGCGGTTCGTTCACACTGCCTCAGGCGCGCCCAACTGCTGCGCGTGGTGGCGCAGGTGGTCGTCGATGAAGCTCTGGATGAAGTAGTAGCCGTGGTCATAGCCCGCGTGGCGGCGCAGCGTGAGCGGCTGGCCGATGGCGCTGCAGGCCGCCTCGAACAGGTGCGGGTGCAATTGATCGGCCAGGAATTTGTCGTCCAGCCCCTGGTCGATGAGGATGCCGCCGGGGTAGGGCGCGAGGGGCTGGTTCTCCATGAGCACGGTGGCGTCGTGCTGTCCCCAGGAGGAGCGGTCCGGGCCCAGGTAGCCGGTGAACGCCTTCTCGCCCCAGGGGCAGCGCGTGGGGGCGCAGATGGGTGCGAAGGCCGACAGGCTCTTGAACCGGCCCGGGTGGCGCAGTGCCAGCGTCAGCGCGCCATGGCCGCCCATGCTGTGGCCAAACAGGCCCAGCCGGGCACCGTCGATGGGCAGGGNCCAGGCCCAGCTCTGCCGCCAGGCGCTGGGCGCCGGCCTTGGTGGGGAAGGTCTCCTCGGTGCAGGTCAGGCCCGCGAGGTAGAGCAGCGCGGGGACCTTTCTATCCGCACTCTCGGCTGCCAGCGCACGGGGCGGCAGGTAGACGGCGAAGCGCATCGGCAGACCCACTGCGTGCGATGCATGGCGGTAAAAGCGTTGCTCGCCGCCAAAGCAGGCGTGGGCCGAGAGTTGTTCCAGGGTGTCGGACATGGGCGTGTTGCTCCTTTTTAAGTAGCTGCTGGCGCTTGGTATGGGCGGGATTCAGTAATAAAAGTACTGGAATCCCTTGCGCATCAAGCGCCAAGCGCTCCTGTTTTTATGCAGCGTAGTTCACCACCGAGCGGATCGACTTGCCCTCGTGCATCAGGTCGAACGCCTGATTGATGTCCGTGAGGCCCATGGTGTGGGTGACGAACGGGGCGAGCTGGATCTTGCCGGCCATGGCGTCCTCCACCATGCCGGGCAGTTCGCTGCGGCCCTTGACGCCGCCGAAGGCCGTACCCAGCCACTTGCGGCCCGTGACGAGCTGGAACGGGCGAGTCGAGATCTCTTGTCCCGCACCGGCCACGCCGATGATCACGCTCTGCCCCCAGCCGCGGTGTGCGCATTCCAGCGCCGCACGCATCACGTTGACGTTGCCAATGCACTCGAAGCTGTGGTCCACACCCCAGCCAGTCATCTCCACGATCACCTGCTGGATGGGCTTGTCGAAGTCCTTGGGGTTCACGCAGTCGGTGGCGCCGAAGGTGCGTGCCAGGTCGAACTTGCCCGGGTTGGTGTCGATGGCGATGATGCGGCCCGCGCCGGCCAGTTGGGCGCCCTGGATCACCGCCAGGCCGATGCCGCCCAGGCCGAACACGGCCACGCTGTCGCCCGGCTGCACCTTGGCGGTGTTCTTGACCGCGCCCAGCCCGGTGGTCACGCCGCAGCCCAGCAGGCAGACCTGCTCGGGGTTGGCGTTGGGGTTGACCTTGGCCAGCGACACCTCGGCCACCACGGTGTATTCGCTGAACGTGGAGCAGCCCATGTAGTGGTACACGGGCTGGCCGTTGTACGAGAAGCGCGTGGTGCCGTCGGGCATCACGCCCTTGCCCTGCGTGGCGCGCACGGCCACGCACAGGTTGGTCTTGCCGCTCTTGCAGAACAGGCATTCGCCGCATTCGGCGGTGTACAGCGGAATCACATGGTCGCCCGGCTTGACGCTGGTGACGCCTTCGCCCACCTCCACCACGACGCCCGCGCCCTCATGGCCCAGCACGGCGGGGAAGATGCCCTCGGGGTCGTCGCCGCTGAGCGTGAAGGCATCGGTGTGGCATACGCCGGTGTGGGTGATCTTGACCAGCACCTCCCCCTTGCGGGGCGGGGCCACGTCGAGTTCGACGATCTGCAGAGGTTCACCAGCTTTGAAGGCGACGGCGGCGCGGGATTTCATGGGAGGGCTCCTTGTGGTGAAAGGGTGGGGGACGTTACTTCAGGTACGAGCGCAGCAGGGCCAGCGTCTCGTCCACGGCCTCGGGCGAGGGGGCGGGCTCTTGCGCCAGGGTTTCGCGCACATGGCTGTCCAGCATGTCGGCCATCAGCCCATGCACGGCGCCGCGCAGGGCGGCCAGCTGCTGCAGGATGGGTGCGCAGTCGCTGCCCGCCTGGACGGCGCGCTCCAGCGCCTCGGCCTGGCCGCGGATGCGGCGCAGGCGTGTGATGGCGCGTTGCTTGTCTTCGGCGGTATGGGGCATGGCGGTTGGATGGGCGGGCGTTGTGCCGGGACGTGTTGCTATGTGTCTTGTACTAGGGGGAAGTATAAATCGATGGCGCTTTAGGATAAAGCGCTGGCGGGTATTAAATACCTATTACTGGGAGGGGGTATAGGTGGATGCGCCCGATCGGCGTGTCGCGCGGGCATTGGCGGCGCAGCGGTTGACCGCGGGCTGCAGCACGGTTCCCGTTGTGCGCAGCAAAAAGGCCCGGACGCAAAAAAGCCCGCAGGCAACAGGTGCGTGCGGGCGGGGGGCGGGGCACGCCTGCCTTCGCGGCAGGCGGCGCTGCTTGATCAGCGCTTGTTGAGGGCTGGAACGTCGCGGCGCTCGGCGCCCACGAACAGCTGGCGGGGGCGGCCGATCTTGTACTCGGGGTCGCCGATCATCTCGTTGAGCTGGGCGATCCAGCCCACCGTACGGGCCAGCGCGAAGATGCCGGTGAACAGGTTGACCGGGATGCCGATCGCGCGCTGCACGATGCCGGAGTAGAAGTCCACGTTCGGGTAGAGCTTGCGCTGCACGAAGTAGTCGTCCTCCAGGGCGATCTTCTCCAGCTGCTTGGCCAGGGCGAACAGCGGGTCCTTTTCCAGGCCCAGCTCGGCCAGCACTTCGTTGCAGGTTTCCTGCATCAGCTTGGCGCGGGGGTCGTAGTTCTTGTACACGCGGTGGCCAAAGCCCATCAGCTTCACGCCGGAGGACTTGTCCTTGACCTT
This sequence comes from Diaphorobacter sp. J5-51, assembly GCF_001023515.1. Classification (NCBI taxonomy): domain Bacteria; kingdom Pseudomonadati; phylum Pseudomonadota; class Betaproteobacteria; order Burkholderiales; family Comamonadaceae; genus Diaphorobacter; species Diaphorobacter sp. J5-51. The sequence goes on from NZ_JSYI01000072.1 coordinate 4,727, forward strand.
CTCCATGAACTCGCCCACCTTGGACACGCCGCCCATGGCCTGGATTTCTTCCAGCATGTTCAGGCAGGCCTCGTTGGCGCCGCCGTGGGCAGGGCCCCACAGGCATGCCACGCCGGCAGCGATGGCGGCGAACGGGTTGGTGCCCGAGGAGCCGCACAGGCGCACCGTGGAGGTGGAGGCGTTCTGCTCGTGGTCGGCGTGCAGGATGAAGATGCGGTCCATCGCGCGTTCGATCACGGGGTTGACCTTGTAGTCCTCGCAGGGCGTGCCGAACATCATGCGCAGGAAGTTGCCTGCGTAAGAGAGGTCGTTGCGGGGGTACATGTAGGGCTCGCCCTTGCCGTACTTGTACGCCATGGCCACCAGCGTGGGCATCTTGGCGATCAGGCGAATGGCGGAGATCTCGCGGTGCTCGGGGTTATTGATGTCCGTACTGTCGTGGTAGAAGGCCGACAGCGCGCCCACCAGGCCGGTCAGCACGGCCATGGGGTGTGCGTCGCGGCGGAAACCGCGCAGGAAGAACTGCATCTGCTCGTTGACCATCGTGTGCTTGGTCACACGGTCGTTGAACGTGGCCTTCTGCGCGGCGTTGGGCAGCTCGCCATTCAGCAGCAGGTAGCAGGTTTCGAGGTAGTCGCACTGGGTGGCGAGTTGCTCGATGGGGTAGCCGCGGTACAGCAGCTCGCCCTTGTCGCCGTCGATGTAGGTGATGGACGACTGGCAGGAGGCCGTGGAAAGGAAACCGGGGTCATAGGTGAACATGCCCGTTTGCGCGTACAGCTTGCGGATGTCGACCACGTCCGGGCCGATGCTGCCTTGGTACACGGGGAGTTCCACGCTCGGGCTGCCGTTGCTGAACGATAGCGTCGCTTTGTTGTCTGCCAGTTTCATTTCCAGTTTCCTTCTGTTGTTTGCCTTGCACGGGGCTGGGGCTTAAGCGCGGTTGCGCAACTGCTCCAGCACTTCCTTGACTTCGTCCTTAGCGACTTCGCCCGTGGGCTCCTTGCGGCGCAGCAGCAGGTCCAGCAGGTCGTTGTCCGACAAGTCCATCAGTAGCGTGAGTCCTCGCGCCTGACGGATCGTCAGGCAGGAGCCGTGGGTTGCGAAGAACCGCTCGAGAAACAGGTCGTTCTCCACCAGCCCGCGGCGGCAGCGCCACCGCAGGATGGCCACTTCGCGTTCGTCCAGCAGCGCTTCGTCAGCCATGGTTCTCAGATGGCACGGCGTGCCATCAATTCCTTGATCTTGCCAATCGCGCGCGTGGGGTTCAGGTGCTTGGGGCACACGTCCACGCAGTTCATGATGGTATGGCAGCGGAACAGGCGGTAGGGGTCTTCCAGGTTGTCCAGGCGCTCGCCCGTGGCCGTGTCGCGGCTGTCCGCGATGAAGCGGTAGGCCTGCAGCAGGCCGGCGGGACCCACGAACTTGTCGGGGTTCCACCAGAACGAGGGGCAGCTCGTGGAGCAGCTGGCGCACAGAATGCACTCGTACAGGCCGTTGAGCTCTTCACGCTCTTCGGGCGACTGCAGGCGCTCCTTGGTGGGCGACGCGTAGATGTCGCTTTGCAGGTAGGGCTTGATCGAGTGGTACTGCTTGAAGAACTGCGTCATGTCCACGATCAGGTCGCGGATCACCGGCAGGCCGGGCAGGGGCTTCAAGACGATGTCGCCCGAGAGGGTCTTCATGTTCGTCAGGCAGGCCAGGCCGTTCTTGCCGTTGATGTTCATGGCGTCGGAGCCGCACACGCCTTCGCGGCAGGAGCGGCGGAACGACAGCGTGGGATCCTGTGCCTTGAGCTTGAGCAATGCATCCAGCAGCATGCGTTCGTGGCCGTCGAGCTCGACCTCCACGGTCTGCATGTAGGGCTTGGCGTCCTTGTCCGGGTCGTAGCGGTAGATCTTGAAAGTGCGTTTCATGGGTTGTTTCTCTCGTGGGCAGCGGCTGTCTTAGAACGTGCGGACCTTCGGAGGAATGCTGTCCACCGTCAGGGGCTTCATGTTCACGGGCTTGTAGCTCAGGCTGTTGCTGGCGCTGTGCCACAGCGTGTGCTTGAGCCACTCCTTGTCATTGCGGCCCAACGGGAAGTCGGGATGGTCGGCAGGGTGCTCGTAGTCGTCCACGGTGTGTGCGCCACGGCACTCCTGGCGGGCCGCGGCCGAGGTCATCGTGGCCTGGGCAACCTCGATCAGGTTGTCCACTTCCAGCGCTTCCATGCGTGCGGTGTTCCAGACCTTGGACTTGTCCTTCAGGGTCACGGTGCCCACGCGCTCGCGGATGGCGTTGATCTTGACCACGCCTTCGTCCATGCCCTTTTGCGTGCGGAACACGCCGGCGTGCTGCTGCATGGTCTGGCGGATGTCGTTGGCCAGGTCCTGGGCGTAGACGCCGTCCTTGGATTCTTCCAACTGGTTCAGGCGCGCCAGGGTGCGGTCGCTGCCATCGGCCGGCACGGCCTTGTGCTCGCCGTAGCCCCCAACGAATTGCACGATGTGCTTGCCGGCCGACTTGCCGAACACCAGCAGGTCGAGCAGCGAGTTCGTGCCCAGGCGGTTGGCGCCGTGTACCGACACCGCGGCGCATTCGCCGACGGCGTACAGGCCATTGACCACGTTGTTCTTCTCGCCGTCCCAGGTGACCACCTGGCCGTGGATATTGGTCGGAATGCCGCCCATCTGGTAGTGGATGGTGGGCACGACGGGGATCGGTTCCTTGGTGATGTCCACGTTGGCGAAGTTGTGGCCGATCTCCTCCACAGACGGCAGGCGCTTGCGGATGGTGTCAGCGCCCAGGTGGTCGAGCTTCATCAGGATGTAGTCCTTGTTGGGACCGCAGCCACGGCCTTCCTTGATCTCCTGGTCCATCGAGCGGGACACGAAGTCGCGCGGTGCCAGGTCCTTCAAGGTGGGCGCGTAACGCTCCATGAAACGCTCACCATTGCTGTTCAGCAGGATGGCGCCTTCGCCGCGGCAGCCTTCGGTCAGCAGCACGCCCGCGCCGGCCACGCCGGTGGGGTGGAACTGCCAGAACTCCAGGTCCTGCAGCGGGATGCCCGCGCGTGCGGCCATGCCCAGGCCGTCGCCGGTGTTGATGAAGGCGTTGGTCGATGCCGCAAAGATGCGGCCAGCGCCGCCTGTGGCCAGCAGCACGGCCTTGGCGTGCAGTTCGTACAGGTCGCCGGTTTCCAGTTCCAGCGCGGTTACGCCGACCACGTCGCCCTCAGCGTCGCGGATCAGGTCCAGCGCCATCCATTCCACGAAGAAGTTGGTCTTGGATTCGACGTTCTTCTGGTACAGCGTGTGCAGCATGGCGTGGCCGGTACGGTCGGCCGCGGCGCAGGCGCGCTGCACGGGCTTCTCACCGTAGTTGGCCGTGTGGCCGCCAAAGGGGCGCTGGTAGATGGTGCCGTCGGGGTTGCGGTCGAACGGCATGCCGAAATGCTCGAGCTCGATCACCACCTTGGGTGCTTCGCGGCACATGAACTCGACGGCGTCCTGGTCGGACAGCCAGTCGCCGCCCTTGATGGTGTCGTAGAAATGGTAGTGCCAGTTGTCTTCGCTCATGTTGCCCAGCGATGCGGACACGCCGCCTTGCGCTGCCACGGTGTGCGAGCGGGTGGGGAAGACCTTGGACAGGCAGGCCACGTTCAGGCCCGCGCGCGACAGTTCCAGCGAGGCGCGCATGCCGGAGCCGCCGGCCCCCACGATGACCACGTCGAACTTGCGCTTGGTGATGTTGGCTTTGGTGTAGCTCATTGTTTTCTTTCAATCGCGGGAATCAGAGACGCCACAGAGTCTGGAAGCCCCAGCCGGCGCAGGCCACCAGCCAGACGATGGTGAAGACCTGCAGCAGCAGGCGCAGCCCGGCGGACTTCACGTAGTCCATCCACACGTCGCGCACGCCGACCCAGACGTGCCAGACCAGGGCCACGATGACGGAGAACGTGAGCACCTTCATCCACTGGGTTGAGAAAATGCCGGCCCAGCGGTCGTAGCCGATGGGGCCCTTGCTGAAGATCACCTGCGCCAGCAGCGCGATGGTGAACAGGGCCATGAGGGCGGCGGTCACGCGCTGGGCCAGCCAGTCGCGGATGCCGTAGTGGGCACCGACCACGGTGCGCTTGGAGCCGTAATTCACGGACATGGGGAGTTCCTTATCGTGGGTGGGGAGAGCGATCCGCGCGGGATCAGTACAGGCCGAACAGCTTGGCGCCCAGCACCAGCGTGAGGCCGATGCTCAGCACCAGCGTCACGATGGCGGAGCTCTTGCCGAACTCCTTGCTGACGGCCTCGTGGCTCACGTCCATCCACAGGTGGCGCAGGCCGGCGATGAAGTGGTGCAGGTAGGCCCAGATCAGGGCCAGCGCCACCAGCTTGACGAACCAGCCCGGCACGAAACCCAGGCCCGCGGTGAACGCGGAGGTGAAGCGGCCGAACGAAATCTCCGAGGACACCGAGGTGTCGAACATCCACAGCACGAAGGGCAGCAGCAGGAACATGATCATGCCGCTCGCGCGATGCAGGATGGAGACCCAGCCCGCGGCCGGCAGGCGGTAGGTCCTCACGTCGTTGAAGATGTTGATGTTGCGGTATTCGGGCCGTTTCTTGGCGAGCTCTGTCATGGCGGGTGCTTTCGTGGATGTAACTGCGTTGTAATCGCGCTGAAGGCAGACAACCCAAAATTCTATTGCAATGCATTACGGGAAGCTTGCGGAGACTGCGTATTTTCCCTGGTTGCATTCGTGGTCGGGCAGTGGATCAGCTCAGTTCATTGTGATAGTGATGTGTGTCAGTCCGGTACAGCCCGCGCCGTAACTCCATGGGAACATCGTTATAGGTGTAAGCGAGGCGCTCCACGCTGAGCAGTGGTGTGGCGACGGGGATATTCAGCCATTGAGCCTGCGTTTCATCGGGAAACACGGCGCGGATCTTTTCTTCGGCGCGCACCATGCGCACGCCAAAATCCAGCTCGAACATGGCGTAGGTGGGTCCCTGGTAGTGGGCCATCTGCTCCGCGGTCAGGCCCTTGAACGCCTGGCCGGGCAGCCAGATGTCCTCCAGGATGGTGGGTACGCCCACAAACGACAGGATGCGCTTGACCTGCACCACCACATCTCCGGTCCGCAGCGCCAGCGTGCGTGCAATCTCCGCACTGGCGCGCATGCGCCGGCACTCCAGGATGGTGCGCTGCGCCGGGCCTTCCACGCGGGCGTCTCCCGTGTCAGGCAGCAGTTTCAGGAAGCGGTACTGCACCTGCCGCTCTGCGTGGGTGGCCACGAAGGTGCCTTTGCCCTGGCGGCGCATGACGAGGTTTTCGGCTGCCAGCTCGTCGATGGCCTTGCGCACCGTGCCCTGGCTCACGCGAAAGCGCGCAGCCAGTTCCATTTCGCTGGGGATGGCTTCACCGGGCTTCCATTCACCATGCTGCAGGCTGTGCAGGATGAGCCCCTTGATCTGCTGGTACAGGGGGCTGAATGCGGGAGTCGATGCCCCCGCGCCCGCACCTGGGGGCGTGCCTTCTGTGGTCGGAGGGGGCGAGGAGGACATGGTGGGCTGTGCCGGGGGCGGAGCATGCCGCTGAATTGAGGGCGATCATATCTTATATAAGACATAAGACAAATTGACCCTGCGCAGTAATCGGCGGTAAACTCCTGGGCTGTTCTGCGGGGCACGGGCTGCTGATGACTGGCGCTGGTGCGACCTTGCACCAACACCACCTCCCTCACACCTCTTTCTGGAGTTTTCGCATGAGCAAGAAACCCGTTCGTGTCGCCGTGACCGGCGCTGCAGGCCAAATCGGTTACGCGCTGCTGTTCCGCATCGCTTCCGGCGAAATGCTGGGCAAGGACCAGCCCGTCATCCTGCAACTGCTGGAAATTCCCGACGAGAAGGCCCAGAACGCGCTCAAGGGCGTGATCATGGAATTGGAAGACTGCGCGTTCCCGCTGTTGGCCGGCATCGAAGCCCACTCGGACCCCATGACCGCCTTCAAGGATACCGACTACGCCCTGCTGGTCGGCGCCCGTCCGCGCGGCCCCGGCATGGAGCGTGCCGACCTGCTGGCTGCCAATGCCCAGATCTTCACGGCCCAGGGCAAGGCCCTGAACGCCGTGGCCTCGCGCAACGTGAAGGTGCTGGTGGTGGGCAACCCCGCCAATACCAACGCCTACATCGCCATGAAGTCGGCCCCCGACCTGCCGGCCAAGAACTTCACGGCCATGCTGCGCCTGGATCACAACCGTGCAGCTTCCCAACTGGCGGCCAAGGGTGGCTTCAAGGTGGGCGACATCAAGAAGCTGACGGTGTGGGGCAACCATTCGCCCACGATGTACGCCGACTACCGTTTCGCCACGGTGGACGGCAAGTCCGTGAAGGACGCCATCAACGACCCTGCCTGGTACAAGGATGTGTTCCTGCCCACCGTCGGCAAGCGCGGCGCAGCCATCATCGCCGCTCGTGGCCTGTCCTCGGCTGCGTCTGCCGCCAACGCCGCCATTGACCACATGCGCGATTGGGCCCTGGGCTCCAAGGGCGAGTGGGTGACGATGGGTGTGCCCTCCAACGGCGAATACGGCATTCCCGCCGGTATCGTGTTCGGCTTCCCGGTCACCACCGAGAACGGCGAGTACAAGATCGTCGAAGGCTTGCCCATCGACGCTTTCTCGCAAGAGTGCATCGACAAGACTCTGGCCGAGCTGCAAGGTGAGCAGGACGGCGTCAAGCACCTGCTGTAATCGCGCATCTCCATGCACGACTGGGATCCCGCGCTCTACCAGCGCTTCGAGAGCGAGCACACACGCCCGGCTGTCGAGTTGCTGGCGCGGGTCTCCCATCCCGCACCCCGCCACATCGTGGACTTGGGCTGCGGGAATGGCAATTCCACGCAATTGCTGCTGGAGCGGTTCCCGCAGTCGCAACTCATCGGTCTGGACAACTCCGAAGCGATGCTGGCCAGTGCGCGCAAGCGTTTGCCCGGTGTGCCCTTCGTGCAGGCCGACATTGCCGACTGGGCGCCCACCGTGGCGCCCGATTTGATTTTTGCCAACGCCTCCCTGCAGTGGGTGGCAGGGCATGCCGGGCTGTTCGCCCGGTTGATGCGCTGCCTGGCACCCGGCGGTGTCCTGGCGGTGCAGATGCCCGACAACCTGGACCAGCCGTCGCACCAGCTCATGCGCGAGCTGGCGAGCCAGTCTGCGTGGCGTGATCAGCTGGCGCATGCCGCGGACCAGCGCGCGGCGCTGTTGTCGGTGGAGGCTTATTACGACCTTCTCGCGCCCATGGCCTGCCGGGTCGATATCTGGCACACCGCGTACCGCCATGTCATGCCTTCGGTCCAGACTATCGTTGAGTGGCTGGAGTCCACAGGCCTGAAACCCTTCCTTGATCCGCTCCCCGCCGTGTTGCGGGATGCGTATCTGCAAGCCTACACGCAGCGCATTGGCGAGGCCTATACCGAGCGCGCGGATGGCCATCGGCTGTTTGCGTTTCCCCGTTTGTTCATCGTTGCCCAGCGTGCCCCATGACCTCGTCCGCTGCCCATCCCGCTGAAGTCCTGCTGGGCGCTCAGGCGGGCGCCCATGCGATCCCCGTATGCGACCACTACAGCGGCGTGGAAGTGCGCATGCGCAAGAGCCTGCAACTGCAGCAGGAGCTGCTTGCCGAGTTTGGCCATTGCGTGTTTGACGTGACGCTCGACTGCGAGGACGGCGCGCCCGTGGGGCAGGAGCGCGAGCACGCCATGCTGGTGGCACGCCTGGCGCGCGAAGCCGGGGCCGGCGCGCGCGTGGCGGCACGTGTGCACACGGTCGACCACCCCGCCTTCGCGCAGGACATGGCCATCATCGCCGGTGAGGCGGGGCAACACCTGTGCCACATCATGCTGCCCAAGGTGGAAACCGTGGACGACGTGCTCGCAGCCGAGCGAGCGCTGGAGGCCGCAGGCGCCAGCCATCTGCCGCTGCACGCCCTTATCGAGTCCCCCGCTGCCGTGCACCGGGCCTTCGAGATCGCCGCGCACCCGCGCATCCAGAGCCTGAGCTTCGGCCTGATGGACTTCGTTTCCGCCCATGGCGGTGCGATTCCCGCCTCGGGCATGACGTCCACCGGGCAGTTCGAGCATCCGCTCGTCGTGCGTGCCAAGCTGGAGATCTCCGCCGCCTGCCATGCCAATGGCAAGGTGCCATCGCACTGCGTGGTTACTGAATTCAGCGATCCCGACGCCATGCAGGCCGCGGCCGGCAGGGCTGCGCGCCAGTTCGGCTACACGCGCATGTGGAGCATCCACCCCGCGCAGATCCGGCCCATCCTGGCGGCTTTCGCACCGGAAGGTGCGGAAATCGCGCGGGCCAGCCGCATCATTTCTGCCGCCATCCAGGCTGACTGGGCTCCCATCAGCGAGGAGGGCGTACTGCACGACCGCGCAAGCTACCGCTATTTCTGGCAGGTGCTCGAGCGTGCACACCAGACCGGCCGCATGCTGCCCGCCGAGGCGCAGGGCTGGTTTGCCAAGGCTGAGACCACGTTCACCTGATACGGGTATTCTTGTCGCCCCATCTGCCTTCCATTCATTCTTTCCCCGCAGGAGTCACCATGAAGACCCTCATCGCTTCCGCATTGATACTGTTGGCGCCCGCCCTCACCACGGCGCAGACGGCGACCAAGCCCGCCGCCCCCGCCGAGGCCAAGAAGAGCAGCGCCAAGCCTGCGGCGAAGAGCACCTCCGCCAAGGCGACCAAGCCCAAGGCCGAGAAGAAGAGCGACACCGTCGCCAAGGCATCGCCCACCAGCAGCCGCACGCGCCTGCACAGCGGTGCCGTGCAGGTGGCGTCGGGCCTGGCTGCGGCCGAGGCGGCGCTCACTCCCGAAGAACTGCAGATCGCCGAGCGCGTGTACACGGGCCGCATGGCGTGCGAACTGGGCGCGTTCGTGAGCATCGAGGCCGATACGCAGTCGCCCGGGCGCTTCCATGTGGAAGGCAAGGGCTTCAAGTACCACATGGCCCCGGTGGCCACCACCACCGGCGCGGTGCGCCTGGAAGACCAGCGCGCGGGTGCCGTGTGGGTGCAGATCGCCAACAAATCCATGCTCATGAACCAGAAGCTGGGCCAGCGCATGGCTGACGAATGCATGAGCCCGCAGCAGGTGGTGGTGGCCGAGGCCATCAAGAAGAACCCGCCGCAAAGCCTGCTGGACAACCCGGCCGCCAAGTAAACCTAGAACCGCCTGCCGGCGGGGCCACGCAGTGCACGCCTGCCGTGTGCGCCAGTGTGGCCGGCCGGTTGTCGCCCCACTTTGAAAACCTAGACTATCCCGGAGAAAGAAGACATGTTGAAAGCCTACCGCGACCATGTGGCCGAGCGCGCTGCATTGGGCATCCCGCCGCTGCCGCTCGATGCCAAGCAGACGGCCGAACTGATCGAGCTGATCAAGAACCCGCCCGCTGGCGAGGAGGCTTTCCTGGTGGACCTGCTGACCCACCGCGTGCCGCCGGGGGTGGACGACGCAGCCAAGGTCAAGGCGTCCTTCCTCGCGGCCGTCGCCCATGGCGACATCACGGTCGGCCTGATTTCCAAGGCCAAGGCCACCGAGCTGTTGGGCACCATGGTGGGTGGCTACAACGTGCACCCTCTGATCGAGCTGCTGGACGACGCCGAAGTCGCTTCCGTGGCTGCCGAAGCGCTGAAGAAGACGCTGCTGATGTTCGACTTCTTCAACGACGTGGCCGCCAAGGCCAAGGCCGGCAACGCCAAGGCCCAGGAGGTCATGCAGAGCTGGGCCAATGCCGAGTGGTTCACCAGCCGCCCCGAGGTCGAGAAGAAAATCACCGTCACCGTGTTCAAGGTGCCCGGCGAGACCAACACCGACGACCTGTCGCCCGCACCCGATGCCTGGAGCCGCCCCGACATTCCGCTGCACTACCTGGCCATGCTCAAGAACACGCGTCCTGACGCGGCGTTCAAGCCCGAGGAAGACGGCAAGCGCGGCCCGATGCAGTTCATCGAAGACCTGAAGAAGAAGGGCCACTTGGTTGCCTACGTCGGTGACGTGGTGGGCACCGGTTCTTCGCGCAAGTCCGCTACCAACTCGGTGATCTGGGCCACCGGCCAGGACATCCCCTTCGTGCCGAACAAGCGTTTCGGCGGCGTGACGCTGGGTGGCAAGATCGCCCCCATCTTCTTCAACACGCAGGAAGATTCCGGCGCTCTGCCGATCGAAGTGGACGTTTCCAAGCTGGAGATGGGCGACGTGATCGATGTGCTGCCCTACGACGGCAAGATCGTGAAGAACGGCGAAACCGTGGCTGAGTTCGCGCTCAAGAGCGACGTGCTGCTGGACGAAGTGCGCGCCGGTGGCCGTATCAACCTGATCATTGGCCGCTCGCTCACCGCCAAGGCGCGCGAGGCCCTGGGCTTGCCCGCATCGACCGTGTTCCGCCTGCCCAAGGCGCCGGCTGAATCCAAGGCCGGCTTCACGCTGGCGCAGAAGATGGTCGGCCGTGCCTGCGGCCTGCCCGAAGGCCAGGGTATCCGTCCCGGCACGTATTGCGAGCCGAAGATGACCACCGTGGGTTCGCAGGACACCACCGGCCCGATGACGCGCGATGAGCTGAAGGATCTGGCCTGCCTGGGCTTCTCGGCCGACCTCGTGATGCAGTCCTTCTGCCACACCGCTGCGTACCCGAAGCCGGTGGACGTGAAGACCCACCGCGAACTACCAGCCTTCATCAGCAGCCGCGGCGGCGTGTCCCTGCGCCCCGGCGACGGCGTGATCCACAGCTGGCTCAACCGCCTGCTGCTGCCCGACACAGTGGGCACCGGCGGTGACTCGCACACCCGCTTCCCCATCGGCATCTCCTTCCCCGCAGGCTCCGGCCTCGTGGCTTTCGGCGCTGCCACCGGCGTGATGCCGCTGGACATGCCCGAGTCGGTGCTGGTGCGCTTCAAGGGTGAGATGCAGCCCGGCGTGACGCTGCGCGACCTGGTGCACGCGATCCCGCTGTACGCCATCAAGGCGGGCCTGCTGACCGTGGCCAAGGCCGGCAAGAAGAACATCTTCTCGGGCAAGATCCTCGAAATCGAGGGCCTGCCGGACCTGAAGGTGGAGCAAGCCTTCGAGCTGTCCGACGCCTCGGCCGAGCGTTCCGCCGCCGGCTGCACGATCAAGCTCAACCCCGAGCCGATCGCTGAGTACCTGCGCTCCAACGTCGTGCTCATGAAGAACATGATCGCCGATGGCTACCAGGACGCGAAGACGCTGCAGCGCCGCATCGAGAAGGTCGAAGCCTGGCTGGCCAACCCGAATCTGCTCGAAGCCGACAAGGACGCCGAGTACGCCGCCGTGATCGAGATCGATCTGGCCGACATCAAGGAGCCCATCGTTTGCTGCCCGAACGACCCGGACGATGCCAAGTTCCTGTCCGAAGTGGCTGGCACCAAGATCGACGAAGCCTTCATCGGCTCGTGCATGACCAACATCGGTCACTTCCGCGCCGCAGCCAAGCTGCTGGGCGGCCAGCGCGACATTCCCGTCAAGCTGTGGGTGGCACCGCCCACCAAGATGGACCAGAGCGAGCTGATCAAGGAAGGCCACTACGCCGCCTTCGGCACGGCTGGTGCGCGTACCGAAATGCCCGGCTGCTCGCTGTGCATGGGCAACCAGGCCCAAGTGCGTGAAGGTGCGACGGTGATCTCTACCTCCACCCGCAACTTCCCCAACCGCCTGGGCAAGAACACCAACGTGTTCCTGGGCTCGGCCGAGCTGGCCGCCATCGCCTCGCGCCTGGGCAAGCTGCCCACGAAGGAGGAATACCTCCAGGAAATGGGCGTGATCGATGCCGACAAGGCCAGCGTGTACCGCTACATGAACTTCGACCAGATCGAGGAATATGCAGAGGTCGCCAAGGGCGTGACGGCCTGATCGCCGGCTGAGGCCCGGGCCGCGGCGCGGCCCCTCCCGTCAACCCCCGCAGGGCGCATGCCTGGCGGGGGTTTTCTTTTGCTCATTAATTGATAGCTGTTGGCGCTTGCTGGTGCTGCGTTAGCGGCCATTTTCACTTAAATGCTCGCGCCGCGTGTGCCCGAGCAACGGGGGATGTCGCACGCCGAGACCGTGGTCACGACCCGGGAGACGGTGCCGTTCAGGCCGCGGCCAGCGCGCGCAGTGCGGCGGCGCTGGCGTCGTCGGCGGGGAAGAACGTTTCCAGCGCCAGCTCCTGCAGCGTCACGTCGACGGGCGAGCCGAACACCGTGGTGGTGCTCACCAGCTGGAGCGTGCCGGCCGGCGTGCGGAACTCGAACGGCATGAGCACGCCCAGGTGCTCGCCCGGCAGCGGCGGGCTGGCAGGCGGCAAAGGGTAGGCCTGCAGTTCCTGCAGCAGGGCGGCCAGCACCGGGTCGCTGCTCTCGTGGATCTGCTGGCGCAACCGCTCCAGCAGGTGCGCGCGCCATTGCGCCAGGTTGGCGATGCGCGGTGCCAGGCCCCCCGGGTGCAGGCTGAGGCGCAGCACATTCACGGGCGGCTGCAGCAGCTCGGCGTCCACGCCGGACAGCAGCAGGGGCACGATGCGGTTGGCCATGAGCAGGTTTCAGTGCCGGTCCATCGCCAGCGCCGGCCAGGGTTCGTGGCAGTCCAGGATGCGCTGCACCGCCGCGCGCGCGCGTCGGCCATCTCGGGCGCATCGAGCGGGCGTTCGCGGTACATCGGGGCATAGCCCGCGGCCACCAGCAGCGCGTTGCGCTCGCGCAGGGGCACGTCCAGGCGACGCGCCAGGCGCAGCACCATGTCGCGGCTGGGGCTGGCGCGGCCCGTTTCCACGCAGCTCAGGTGGCGCGTAGACACCTCGGCCGCGTGTGCCAGGTCCAGTTGGCTCAACCGCCGGTGCTGGCGCCAGTGGCGCAGGCGTTCTCCAAAAGGCGCGGGTGTCGATAGGGCGGGAGCATGGTGCATGGCCTGCATGGTAGGGCCGGCCGCGCGGCGTGGGCATGACCTGCCAGGTCATGGACGCGCAGCCGCCGCGTGCCGACGATGCAGGCCATGTTCAACCCCTCAGGAGATCACACCATGGCCTTCATCGATGCTTTCACGTCCCCCGGCGGCCTGCGCCGCGTGCTCTGGGCCGATGCCGCCGCAGGCGCCGGCATGGCGGCGCTGCACCTGGCGGCGGCAGCGCCGCTGGCTGAATGGCTGGGCATGTCGCCCCGGTTGCTGTTGGCCAGCGGCTGGCTGCTGCTGCCTTTCGTGCTGGTGGCCGGGTCGCTGGCCCTGCGGCGCGAGGCAGCCGGCGGCGCGCTGGCGCTGCTGGTGGCGGGCAATGTCCTGTGGGTGCTGGCCAGCGCAGTGGTGCTGTGGGGCACGACGTGGGTGACCGGCGGCTGGGGCCAGGCCTATGTGGCCGTGCAGGCGGTGGCCGTGCTGGCCCTGGCGGAACTGCAGTGGATGGCGCTGCGCCGCGCACGCGTGGCGGTGCAGGGCGTGCGCGCGGCAGTCTCCTGACGGGCGCTCAGCCCTGCTCGGCCAGCAGGTCTTGCAGGGCCTTGACCTGTTGGCGCAGGCGCTCGTTTTCGGCCTCCAGTTCCGCCACGCGCTGCTGCAGCTTTGCGGCGTCGGGGGCGGCCGTCGATTCCGGCCCGGCGGTGCCGTCGGCCTCCGTTGCGGCGGCATCGGCCTTTGGTTTTTTCTTGCCATCGCGCACGCGCTTGGCGGCCTGCTTGAGTTCCTGTGCGCCGCCGGCCGCGGCGCTCTTTTGCTCCTCCACCGGCAGGGTGGCCACCACGGCTGCGGCGTTCAAGGACAGTTCGCCCGACTTGACGGCAGCCACCACTTCCGGCGCTGCGTTCTGGTGGATGGTCTCGATGGCCTTGACCTGGGCTGCCGTCAGGCGGGCGGCGCGGGCCAGGGCCTCGCGCGTGTCCAGCGCGTCTTCGGGCACCTTGGGCACGCTGGCCAGCGCCTGGGCGACGACCGGGTCGGTGTCACCCTCCCAGGGGGCCTGCTCGGGTGCCTGGGCGGCCTCGGCCTTGGCAGCCACCACGGCGGCGGCGGCCGCGGCGCGGCGCTCGGCAATGATCTCGCGCTTGCGCAGTGCCAGCACGCCGCGCTGGAACTCCGACACGCTGCGCCGCCCCAGGTGCTGGTCGATCATCCACAGGTGCACGTCCTCCATGTTCTGAAAGCGGGTGTTCTGCACCGTCTGGAAGGGCAGGCCGTGCTTGTGGCAGATGCCGAAGCGGTTGTGGCCGTCCACGAGGATGTTGCCCCACAGCACCAGCGCGTCGCGGCAGCCCTCTGCGAGGATGCTGCGCTCCAGCGCGTCGTGCTCTTCGGGCGTGAGCGGGTCGATGTAGGCCTTGAGTTCGGGCAGGACGACGATGTCTTCAGGATTCATGGGTTCTGGGTATGAGGCGGGGCAAGAAATGGGCAAAGGCCCCGCCGGGGCCTTTGTAAAAAGAGGAGCTGCTCGCGCTTGATGGCTGGGTGTTTCGGTATCAAATCTACCTGAAACGCCCTGTGGACGGGCGCTGCCAGCTATGGTTTCAGGAAGGCTGTAGCAGCCGCGCGATGAGCGCGCCGTCCACCGGGCCGTCGATCGGAATGCGCACACGCAGCGGATTGCCCGGCGCCACCTGCACGCTTTCGCCGTCCAGGTTGAACATCTGCGTGAGCTGCACCGTGCGGTTGCCGCTGGGGTGGATCACCTCCAGCGTGTCGCCCACGGCGAAGCGGTTCATGGTCTCGACCTCGGCCATGCCGTCGGCGTAGCCGCGCACCTGGCCGACGAAGTGGGCGCGCTGCAGCACGCTGTTGCCGGTCTCGTAGTTCTGGTAGTCGTTGGCCGGGCGGCGCTCCAGCAGGCCGCCGGTGTAGCCGCGGTTGGCCAGGCCTTCCAGCTCGGTGATCAGGTGCGGGTTGAACGGGCGGCCCGCCACCGCGTCGTCGATCGCGCGGCGGTACACCTGGGCGGTACGCGCCACGTAGTACAGGCTCTTGGTGCGGCCCTCGATCTTCAGCGAATCGACGCCGATCTTCACCAGCCGCTCCACATGCTCCACGGCGCGCAGGTCCTTGGAGTTCATGATGTAGGTGCCGTGCTCATCCTCCATGATGGGCATCAGTTCGCCGGGGCGGCCGATCTCCTCGATCAGGTAGACCTGGTCGGCCTTGGGGTGGCGCTGGCCGCTGCCGCAGGTGCTGGTGAACTGGCTGTCGGCTTCCTCGCGCGCCTGTTCGAAGTTGAAACCCTGCTCCATGGACGTGGCCAGCGCTTCGCCGGTGTTGGGGTCCACCGCCGCGTCGTGGGTCTTGTATTCCCAGCGGCAGGCGTTGGTGCAGGTGCCCTGGTTGGGGTCGCGCCGGTTGAAGTAGCCGCTGAGCAGGCAGCGGCCCGAGTAGGCAATGCACAGCGCGCCGTGCACGAAGACCTCGATCTCCATGTCAGGGCATTCCTGGCGGATCTTCTCGATCTCGTCCAGGCTCAGTTCGCGCGAGAGGATGATGCGCGACACGCCCGCCTTCTGCCAGAACTTCACCGTGGCGTAGTTGGTGGTGTTGGCCTGCACCGAGAGATGGATCTCGGTCTCGGGCCACTTTTCCTTGACCATCATGATCAGGCCGGGGTCGGCCATGATGAAGGCGTCGGGCTTGCACTCGATGACGGGCTCGATGTCGCGCAGGTAGGTGCGCACCTTGTCGTTGTGCGCGATCAGGTTGCTGGTGACGAAGAACTTCTTGCCCCGCGCGTGCGCCTCCTGGATGCCCTGGGCGATCTGCTCCAGGCGGAACTCGTTGTTGCGCGCACGCAGGCTGTAGCGCGGCTGGCCGGCGTAGATGGCGTCGGCGCCGAAGTCGTACGCCGCACGCATCTTGTCGAGCGAGCCGGCGGGCAGCAGCAGTTCGGGGGCTTTGAGGGTCATAGCCTGCAATTTTCGCTGATGTGCGGGGTGAGGGTGGGGCGCGTGGGTAATGACCGGGTTGGGGTCTTTGGGGCGGTTGCTTTGCGTTGTCGGCGGTGGCAGCTGGGAGGATTAGGAGGGGTGTGTGACGTAGGGTCGAGAGGCTGGAGCGAGAGCGGACTGCTCACTGGTGGCGGAGTTGGGCCCCCAGCGGCTTGTGCCGGACGCGAATCCGACGCGACGAACCTTTGCTCAACGCCGCGTGCGCCCGGCTTTCCCTTGGATATTGGAGCCATGAACAGGTATATCCAAGACGAGGGCCTGTTCACATTCCGTGCCAACAGGCCCTAGCTTCGTGGCATCGCCTCGAAATCGCTCGGGGCGGCGGCGCGGAAGGAGGGCAGCGCTTCACAGTGTTCGGCCAGTGAGATCAGCGCGGCGTGGGCGGACGGTGACAGCACTTCATCCATCCGGTTCCGCATGTACCAGATCAGCGTGGTGATCATCGCATCGGCATGGGTGAGTGCCGCCCCGCAGGCATACGGTGTGGCAAGGCGTTTGGTCAGTTCGTCGAGACCAGCGCGTGCCTGGCCAAGGCAGCGATCCAGCCAGACGGCGCTGCGGTGTTCGGGGGGTGAAAGTGCCTCTCGTACACCACAGCCGCGACCTTTTCGAGGGTGCCTTGCGCCAGTGCCGTCATCTGGAGAACGCGCCGGCGTTTGGTGCCGGAGCGGGGGATCAGCGCCGCGTCGCCTGCCTGCTCATCGAGATGATCCAGGATGGATGCGCTGTCGATCAGCACTTCGCCATCGTCGAGGACGAGGGCCGGGATGCGGGTCAGCGGGCTGATCCTCCCGATTGCTGCCGCATCGCCAAAGATGGATCGCGTATCGCGGGTGAAGGGGATGCCGTAGTGATGCAGCGCGATGGCGACACGGCGCGTGACGGGGCTGTCATATTGGCCGACGAGGATCATGGGCAGGTCTTCCATCTCAAACAACGCGGTTAGAGGATCCTGAATGTATACGGCGACAGCCTCCCCATCAGCCGCCCTTCGTAAAGGCAGGCTCAGGCCGATGACAGCCCATGCGCGCCCAAGGCGCTAAACCCGCCGCTTGTCCAGCTTGCGCGTGAGCGTGCGGCGGTGCATTCCTAGCCGCCGTGCGGCTTCGGAGATGTTGAAGCCCGTCTCGGCCAGCACTTCGTGGATGCGCTCCCACTCCAGCGTCTTGATGGAGCTGGCGCGGTTGGTCAGTTCCACGTCGGCATTGCCTTCGGTAAGGCCGAAGGCGGCCTCGATATCGTCGGTGTTCGATGGCTTGGCCAGGTAGTGGCAGGCACCCAGCTTTACGGCCTCGACGGCGGTGGCAATGCTGGCGTAGCCCGTGAGCACGACGATGAGCATGTCCGGGTTGGCCGCGTGCAGCGCCCGCACGCAGGCCAGGCCTGTGGCCTCGCCCTTGAGCTTGAGGTCTACGACGGCATAGTCGGGCGTGTGCCCGGCCAGCAGTGCTTCGGCCTGTGCCAGGCTATCGGCGTGCAGCACGCGGTAGCCGCGCCGCTCGAACGAACGGGCCAGCGTGCGCGCGAAGGCCTCGTCGTCTTCCACAATGAGCAGCAAGCGTTCAGCGTCCATGGTGCGTGGGTGTCTCCTGCAACGCAATCGCGGCCAGCGGCAGCGTGATCGTGACCTGGGCGCCGCCGCCCGGAAGGTTGCGTGCCTGCACGGTGCCCCCCAGGGTGCGCGCCACGTTCATTGCCAGGAACAGGCCCAACCCGCCGCCGGGGCGGCCCTTGCTGGACTGGTAGGGCTTGCCGAACTGCGACAGCATGGCCGGCGCGAAGCCGGGGCCATCATCGGTGACGGTAATGCGCAGCAGGTCTTGATCACGCTCGGCCACCAGGCCGACCCGGTGGGGCGATGCGTCGCGGGCATTGTCCAACACATTGAAAACCATTTGCTGCAGCGTGACATCGGACACCATAGGGGTGTCCTGGCCGAAGCGGTTGTCATAGGTGAACTCGTCAACCGAGCGCGTGGCCTGCCACTCGCTGGCGAGTGAGTCCAGGAATTGACACACGGTGGTCTGCGCCGATGCCTCGCCGCGCGTCTCGCCGGCGGACATCAGGATGCCGCTGACGATGGTCTTGCAGCGCTGCACCTGCGCCTGCATCTCGGCCACGTCTTCCTGCAGCGCGGGGTTGGCGGCCAATGCAGTGTCACGCTTCCAGTCCCCCAGGATCACCGCCATGGTGGCCAGCGGCGTGCCCAGCTCATGGGCAGCGCCTGAAGCCAGCAGCCCCATGCGCACCACGTGCTCTTCCTCGGCGGCGCGTTGGCGTATGGCGGCCAGACGCGCGTCCCGCTGGCGCAGGTTCTGGCCGATGCGGCTGATGAAGATCACCACCAGCGCCGCGTTGAGCATGAAGCACACCAGCAGGCCCAGCACGTAGGGACTGCCCAGCCCGCGCGCGAAGTCGGGCGCCAGCTGCAATGGCACGCTGTAATGCGCCAGCAGCGCAAAGCAGGCTGCGGTGATGAGCACCATGGTCCAGATGTAGGCGCTGCGCAGCAGCGCCGCGCCCAGCGCCACCTGCAGCAGGTACAAGAAGACGAATGGGTTGCGGATGCCCCCGCTCAGATACAGCTGCACGGTGAGCACGGCCACGTCCACCAGCAGCGCCAGAAACAGTTCCACATTGCGCACGCCGCGGCCGGTGCGCCAGCGCACGAAGCTCACCGCGTTGTAGAGCACCAGGCAACCCACCACCAAGAGCATCTCGCGCAGGGGCAGGGGAAGTTGCAGCACGTAGTGCGCCACCTCGATGGTGAACACCTGGCCCACCACGGCGATCCAGCGCAACTGGATGAGCTGGTGCAGGTTTTTCAGCCCGGCCGCGGCATCGGCCGAGCGTGCCTTCAGGGCGGGCGGGGAGGCGGAGGGGGTGGAGTTTGCGGATGCGGTCATCGGGAGCGCAAGGTGGCACGCAGGCGAAGCTCGTAGCGTGCCACATACGCAGCCGCTGCCGCCACCATGGCGGCCAGCCCAAACCAGGTGATGGCATACACCAGGTGGCTGTTGTGGAAGCGAACCACCGTCAGTCCCGGGCGGGGCCAGGGACCGGCGGTGGTGGAAGTCTCGGCATCCATCGGCGCTGGGGCGTTCGCGTCGGGAATGCCCGCGTCGATGAAAAACGGGGCCGCGGCGTCCAGGCCCTGGGCCTGGGCGATGGCCGCCACGTCGCGCGAATGCCAGCGCTGCGCCCCGGGGTCGTTGCGGCGCAGGAAGCCGCCTCCGGGCTCGCTCATGCGCAACAGGCCCTGCAGCTGTACGGCTTCGCCTTCCTGCATGCCGGGGCCGCCAGCGGCCCACTGGGCGCGCTGTGCCTGGGGGATGAAGCCGCGGTTGACGAGCACCTGGCCGCCGCCGTCCAGCTGCAGCGGGGTCATGACCCAGAAACCCGCGCCGAGCGCCGTGGTGGCCTGGGTCAATACGGTTTTGCTGGCCAGCCAGCGACCCTCAGCCTGCACAGGCTGGTATTCAAAGCCAGCCGCATCCACGCCAGGCCACTGCGCGCGCGCGGGCAGCGGCACGGGCGCGGCATGCAGACGCTGCTCTACGCGTTCCATCAGGGCCAGCTTCCAGGTGCGCCGCTCCACCTGCCACCAGCCGAGGGCACAGAACACAACGAACAAGGCGATGCCCGCCAGAGCGAGCACCGCCATCGTCAGGTTGGAGTGCGCGCGGGTGCGCTGCGGCTCCGGGGCGTGCATGGTCGGAGCGGTCAAGGCGCCTTCGGTTGGTGTGCCTCGCTGCCCTGGTGCTGTGCGGCCATGGGGTTGGCGTGCGCGGGCATCATGTTGGCGTTCATGTGGAACATGACCCACAACGTGCCGATGATGGTCACTGCCAGGAACACGATGGTGAAGATGGTGGACAGCATCGTCCAGCCGCCCTGGATCTTGCCGTTCATGTGCAGGAAGTACACCATGTGCACCACCACCTGGACCATGGCGAAGATGCCCAGCACCAGCACGGCGGTGGTGCGGCTCTGGATCACGTCGGCCATCACCAGGGCAAAGGGAATCACGGTGAGGATCACGGCGAGGATGAAGCCCTTGACGTAGTCTCCCTTGGTGACGTGCAGGTCGTCATGGTCGTGGCCATGGTCGTCGTGGCCGGCGTGAATTTCGTGTGCGCTCATTTACAGCACCCCCATCAGGTACACAAAGGTGAAGACGCCGATCCAGACCACGTCCAGGAAGTGCCAGAACATGGACAGGCAGTTCAGGCGGCGCTTGTTTTCATGGATCAGGCCGTGCTTGCTGATCTGAATCATCAATGTCACCAGCCAGATCAGGCCGAAGGTCACGTGCAGTCCGTGCGTGCCCACCAGCGTGAAGAAGGCCGACAGGAACGCGCTGCGCTGGGGTGTCGCGCCCTGGTGGATCAGGTGTGCGAACTCATACAGCTCCACGCCCAGGAAGGCCAGGCCCAGCAGGCCGGTGACGGCCAGCCAGGTCAGCGTGCCGCGCGCGTTGCCCGCCTGCTTTTGCAGCATGGCAAAGCCGAAGGTGATGGACGACGTCAGCAGGAAGGCCGTGTTGATGGCTACCAGAGACAAGTCGAACAGCTGCGCGCCCGTGGGGCCCGCAGCGTAGCTGCGGCCCAGCACGCCGTACGTGGCGAACAGCGCTGCGAAGATGAGACAGTCGCTCATCAGGTAGAGCCAGAAGCCCAGGGACGTGCCGTTCTCGGGGTGGGGCTCATGCGCGAGGTGGTACTCGCGCGGTGCCAGGGCGGCGGTGCCGCCCGCTTGGAGGGTGTGCGTATTAGACATGGGCTGCGGCAAGCTGCTTGGTGCGTGCGTCTTCCGTGGCGGCCACTTCGGCTGCCGGAATGTAGTAGTCACGCTTGTAGTTGAAGGTGTGGATGATCGAGGCCAGCACGGTCGCGGCGAACGAGGCGATCGCCAGCGGCCACATGTGCCAGATCATGGCGAAACCGAACACGGTGGACAGCGCGGCGATCACCACGCCGGCGCCAGTGTTGGCGGGCATGTGGACGGGCTGGAAGCCGGTCAACGGGCGCTTGTAGCCGTGCTTCTTCATGTCCCACCAGGCGTCGATCTCGTGCGCCACGGGCGTGAAGGCGAAGTTGTACTGCGGCGGGGGCGAGGAGGTGGCCCACTCCAGCGTGCGGCCGTCCCAGGGGTCGCCGGTCACGTCGCGCAGCTGGTCGCGCTTGATGTAGCTCACGAACAATTGGATGAAGAAGCAGGCGATGCCCGCCGCGATCAGGCATACGCCCACCGCGGAGATGATGAACCAGATGTGCAGCGAAGCGTCTTCCACATGGTTGACGCGGCGCGTGATGCCCATCAGGCCCAGGATGTACAGCGGCGTGAACGTGACCCAGAAGCCAGTCAGCCAGAACCAGAACGATGCCTTGCCCCAGGACTCGATCAGGCGGAAACCGAAGGCCTTGGGGAACCAGAAGTTGATGGCAGCGAACACGGCGAACACCACGCCGCCGATGATCACGTTGTGGAAGTGCGCGACCAGGAACAGGCTGTTGTGCAGCACGAAGTCGGCCGGGGGCACGGCCAGCAGCACGCCGGTCATGCCGCCGATGGCGAAGGTGCACATGAAGCCTACCGTCCACAGCATGGGCACGCTGAAGCGGATGCGGCCCTTGTACATGGTGAACAGCCAGTTGAAGATCTTGGCGCCCGTCGGGATCGAGATGATCATCGTCGTGATGCCGAAGAAGGTGTTCACCGTGGCGCCCGAGCCCATGGTGAAGAAGTGGTGCAGCCACACCAGGTACGACAGGATGGTGATACACACCGTGGCGTACACCATGGAGGTGTAGCCGAACAGGCGCTTGCGCGAGAACGTGGCGACGACCTCGGAGAACACGCCGAAGGCCGGCAGCACCAGGATGTAGACCTCGGGGTGGCCCCAGATCCAGATCAGGTTCACGTACAGCATGGAGTTGCCCCCCAGGTCGTTCGTGAAGAAGTTGGTGCCGATATAGCGGTCCAGCGACATCAGCACCAGCGCGGCCGTCAGCACGGGGAACGAGGCGACGATCAGCGCGTTGGTGCACAGCGCGGTCCAGGTGAACACGGGCATCTTCATCAGGTTCATGCCCGGCGCGCGCATCTTGATGATGGTGACGATCAGGTTGATGCCCGACAAGGTGGTGCCCACCCCCGCAATCTGCAGGCCCCAGATGTAATAGTCGAGACCCACGCCAGGGTCCTGCGCCCCGAGGTTGGACAGCGCCAGCCAGCCGGAGGTGGAGAACTCGCCCAGGAACAGCGAGATCATCACCAGCACGGCGCCGCCGGTGGTCATCCAGAAGCTGAAGTTGTTCAGGAAAGGGAACGACACGTCGCGCGCGCCGATCTGCAGCGGCACGAGGTAGTTCATCAGGCCCGTGACGAAGGGCATGGCCACGAAGAAGATCATGATCACACCGTGGGCCGTGAAGATCTGGTCGTAGTGGTGCGGCGGCAGGTAGCCCATGCTCTCGCCCACGGCCATGGCCTGCTGCAGGCGCATCATTACCGCGTCGGCGAAGCCGCGCAGGAACATGACCAGGCCCAGGATCATGTACATGATGCCGATCTTCTTGTGGTCGATGGAGCAGATCCAGTCACGCCACAGCGGGCCCCACAGGCGGAACTTGGTGAGGCCGGCCAGCATCACGATGCCACCCAGGACCACCGCGATGAAGGTCCACAGCACGATGGGCTCGTGCGCCATCGGGATCGAGTCCCAGGTGATGCGGCCCAACAGCCAGTGGGCTGGGGTAGTTTGTTCAGACAACATATCGAATCTCTTGGCTAATGGGCCCGGCGCCGGCTTGGCGCCCGCGTCGGGTCCGTCAAATTCACTGTTGGGTGGTGGCCTCGGGGAGGGCGGCTGCGGGCTGCAGCGCGGCCAGGATCTGTGGCGCGTTGCCTGCGGTGCATACGTCCTGCGGCAGCGTCAGACCATTGGCTTTGACGAAGGCTTCGCCGCCGAGCGCGTCGATAGCCATCATGTCGTGCATGCACATCTGCCCGTCTTCCACGCAGCGGTTGAGCACCTTGCCGTACAAGCCCGTTTCCACGGTAGAAAAGCGCTGCACGGGGTCGCGCTGGCTGGGCTTGGCCAGTTGCAGGTAGGTGGTCTTGTCCAGGGGCTTGCCTTCGGTCTTGGCCTTGTCCACCCACTGGGCGAACTCGGCATCGCTCAGGCCGTGGAACTTGAAGGTCATGCCGGAGAAGCCGGGGCCGCTGTAGTGCGAGGCAAGGCCATGGAACACGCCGGGCTTGTTGATGATGGCGTTCAGCTCGGTCTGCATGCCAGGCATGGCGTAGATCATGCCGGCCAGGTCCGGCACATAGAACGCGTTCATGGTCGATGTGGCGGTGAGCTTGAACAGGATCGGGCGGTCCACTGGCGCGGCCAGCTCGTTCACCGTGGCAATGCCCTGCTCGGGGTAGAAGAACAGCCACTTCCAGTCCATGGCCACCACCTGCACTTCCAGCGGTTTGACGTCGGCGGCCAGCGCGCGCTGGGCGTCGATGCGGTCCAGGGGGCGGTAGGGGTCCAGCTTGTGGGTAGCGATCCAGGTCAGCGCGCCCAGGGCAATGATGATCATCAGCGGCACGCTCCAGATCACCAACTCCAGCGAGGTGGAGTGGTGCCAGTCGGGGTCGTACTCGGCGTCGGTGTTGCCCTGGCGGTACTTCCAGGCGAACAGCAGCGTCAGCAGGATCACCGGCACGATGACGATCAGCATCAGCACCGTGGCAGTCACCACCAGGTTGCCCTGCTGGGCAGCGATATCACCCGCCGGGTTCAATACGACGGCCTTGCTGCAACCAGCCAGGCTGGCTGCGGCCAAAGCCGCGGCGAGCCAGGTGGGCCCGCGGAGTTTCTTCAGTTGGAGCATTGCTAGGCGTGTCAAAAAGCGTGCACGGCCTTGCGTCGCGCGGGCGGGCGCGGCGCTAGGTGTAAACGCGAATTACTGGACGGAGACGAATGTAATACGCCTAGCGCATTTGTCGATTGGACATTTTGTCCAGGGTCAAACTTATGGCGTGATGGCAGGCCGGATGCGGCCTGCGGGCGCGACCATGGCGGCGCGGATGGCCGACTGGGCGTGAGGGTTTTCCCGCGCGGGACGTCAGTGTAAGCGTACTTGTTGACCGCGGGGCTTGCGTGTAGAACGGAGCTGTGTCTGCAAAGCCAAGGAGTACGGTCATGAGTAGCGGTTCCGTCGCATACCCCGTTTACGGCCCCGAGAGCGCGGCATCGCTGTCGCGCGCGCACACCGACGAAGACGTCACCCCGGGCGAGATCGCCGTGGGCGTGATCATCGGGCGCGCGTCGGAGTATTTCGACTTCTTCGTATTCGGGATCGCCTGCGTGCTGGTCTTCCCGTCGCTGTTGTTCCCCTTCATGTCGCGGCTGGACGGCACGCTCATGGCCTTTGCCATCTTTGCCATCGCCTTCATCGCCCGGCCGCTGGGCACCGCCATCTCCATGGCCGTGCAGCGGCGCTGGGGGCGCGGCACCAAGCTGACGCTGGCGCTGTTCCTGCTGGGCGGCTGTACGGTGAGCATGGCTTTCCTGCCCAGCTACCAGGTGGCGGGGCTGGCAGCCGCCGGGGCGCTGGCGGTGCTGCGCTTCGGCCAGGGGCTGGCGCTGGGCGGCTCCTGGGACGGGCTGCCGTCGCTGCTGGCGATGGCCGCACCGCCGGAGCGCCGGGGCTGGTATTCCATGGTGGGGCAACTGGGCGCGCCCGTGGGGTTTGCATTGGCCGCCGGGTTGTTCGCCTACCTGTACGGCAGCCTCTCCAGCGAAGAATTCCTGGCCTGGGGCTGGCGCTACCCGTTCTGCGTGGCCTTTGCGATCAACGTGGTGGCGCTGTTTGCGCGGCTGCGCCTGGTGGTGGGGCAGTCCTATGCCGAATTGCTGCAAGAGAAGGAACTGGAGCCCGTGGGCGTGGCCCGCGTGATGCGCGAAGAGGGGAGCAATGTGGTGCTGGGCGCCTTTACGGCACTGGCCAGCTTCGCACTCTTTCACGTGGTGACGGTGTTCCCGCTGTCGTGGTTCGCCCTGTTCTCCGACCGCTCCATGGCCGAGGTGCTGTGCGTGCAGATCGCCGGCGCATTCCTGGCCATCGGCGCGGTGGCGGTGTCGGGGCGGTTGGCCGACCGCATGGGCCGGCGCAACCTGCTGGGCTCCATGGCCGTGCTGATTGGCCTGTTCAGCCTGGCCACGCCCTGGCTGCTGGGCGGTGGCGCGGTGGGCGGCACGGTGTTCCTGCTGCTGGGCTTCGTGCTGCTGGGCCTGTCGTACGGCCAGGCATCGGGCACGGTGACGGCCAACTTCTCCACCCAGCACCGCTACACCGGCGCGGCGCTGTCGTCCGACCTGGCGTGGCTGATCGGTGCGGCCTTTGCGCCGCTGGTGGCGCTGGGGCTGTCGGCGCGCTTTGGCCTGGGTGCCGTGACGCTGTATTTGCTGTCAGGCGTGGTGTGCACGCTGGGCGCGCTGCGCATCAACCGCATGATTGAGCGGCGCGCCTGAACGGGCTGGGCATTATCAAGAACAATAGCTGCCAGCGCTTGTTGCATAAGGGCTGGGGCCTGTTTTGGCTTAAATACATGCAGGCCAGCCGCTGACAGCGACCTGCCTGGCTGATCAATCCTTGGGCCGAAAGCCGATCACCAGCGATGAGGGCACGCGGCCGTCCACGTCGCGCGGCAGGGTCTCGGTGCGCTGTAGAGCGCGCACCACGGCGTCATCCCAGGCTTTGTTGCCGCTGGACTGGATGATGCGCGTGCCGACGATGGTGCCGTCCGGTGCGGCGCGCACTTCGACCTCGGCACGCGGGTTGCCGGAGATGGTGTCCGGATAGACGATGTTGGGCTTGACCTTGGCCGCCACCTTGCCGCCGTAGCCGCCCGACGGGCCCGCGCTGCGCAGCGCCGTGCCGGTGGCAGACTCGCCGCCAGTGGCGCCTGGCACGCCCTGCATCATGCGGCGCAGGTTGTCCTGGCGCATGGCTTCCACGCGCTTGGCTTCTTCGGCGGCCTTGCGTTTGTCCTCGGCCAGTTTTTTCTGTTTTTCCTGCTCGGCCTTTTGCTGCTCCAGCTTCTTTTGCTCGGCCAGCTGTTTTTCGCGCTGCTCCTTCTCGCGCTGGGCTTTTTCGCGTTCGGCTTTTTCCTTCTCTTTTTGCAGGCGCTCTTTTTCTTTCTTTTCCTGCTCCAGCTGTGCCTGCCGCTCGCGTTCACGTTCGCGTTTTTCGCGCTCCATTTGCTCGCGCTTTTTCTTTTCTTCTTGCAAACGCTTTTTTTCGCGCTCAAGGGCAATGTCGGCCTCGCGTGCGTCGGCCTGCTCCGGCCGTGGTGGCGGTGGAGGCGGCGGGGGCGCAGGTGTCGGCGCGGGTGCGGGCTCAGGTGTCGGGCTGGGCGGTGGCGGTGGCTCTGCGGCGCGTGGCGCGGCTTGCTGGGGCACGGCTGCCCACAGCTCGGCCTCTACCGCTGGCTGGTCTGCGCTGCTCTTCCAGTTCACGCCCCATGTCAGCGCGCCGATGAGCGCCGTGTGCGCCAGCACTGCCAGCGCGACGGCACGCAGGCGCGCGGGCGGGCGGGGCGGGGCAAACTGGTCGCGGTCGTCGGTAGCGTGCATGCGAATGGCGGTTTTGTGCGGGTCAGCCGCCGCTCTTGACGGCCAGTGCGACGCGCGCAACGCCCGCGCCCTGCAGCGCCGACATGGCCTTCATCACCGAGTCGTACGACGCGTTCTTGTCAGCGCTGATGAGCACGGGCGTGTCCTCGGGCTGGTCCTTGAGCCAGTTTTTGGCCGTGGCGCCCAGGTTTTGCAGGGGCACGGTGCGCTCGTTGCCGTCGGCCTTGAAGCGGATGCTGCCGTCCTTGTCCACGATGACGTCCGCCCGCGTCTTGGGCACCTTGGCGCCCTTGCCGACGGACGGCACGTTGACCGAGCTGGGCGTGAGCATGGGCGCCGTCACCATGAAAATGATGAGCAGCACCAGCATCACGTCGATGAAGGGCACCATGTTGATCTCGTTCATGGAGCGGCGGCGCGTACCGCTGCGCGAGGCCATTGCGGGCATGCCGTTCTTCCCTTCAGTGTCCCGAGGGCGAACCGGGCTGAGCGCCCAGGTTGCGCTGCAGGATGTTGGAGAACTCCTCGATGAAGGTCTCCTGGTGGATGGCCACGCGGTCGATGTCGCGTGCGAAGCGGTTGTACGCAATCACGGCGGGAATGGCGGCAAACAGGCCGATGGCGGTGGCCACCAGCGCTTCGGCGATGCCGGGCGCCACCGTGGCGAGCGTTACCTGCTCCATGCCGGCGAAACCGGTAAAGGCGTGCATGATGCCCCAGACGGTGCCGAACAGGCCCACATAGGGCGACACCGAGGCCACCGAGCCGAGGAACGAGAGGCTGGACTCGATCACGTCCATCTCGCGCTGGAAGCTCGCGCGCATGGCGCGGCGCGCGCCGTCCAGCAGTGTGCCGGGGTCGCTGATGCGGCGTTCCCGCAGCTTTTGGTATTCGCGCATGCCGCTGGCGAAGATGCGCTCCATCGGGCCCGCGCTCTTTGCGTTGTGCGTGGCGCTGGCGTACAGGTCATTCAGGCTGGTGCCCGACCAGAAGTCGCGCTCGAAGTCTTCGTTCAGGGCCTTCACGCGCTTGAGTGCGAACAGCTTGCGGAAGATGGCGGCCCAGCTGGCCACGGAAACCGCGAGCAGCAGCAGCATCACCAGCTGCACCACCCAGCTGGCATTGAGCACCAGGCTCAAGATGGACATGTCTTGGGAATTCATGATGAGGAGAGTCGTTCCAAAAGGGACCCCGGAATGCGTGCAGGGCGCATGGTGGCGGCATCCACCCAGCCGATGCGGATGGTGCCTTCGCACAGCAGTGCGGGGGGAGAGTCGGGGATCATCTGCTCTGGTTTCAAGAGCGCCTGCTGCTCGATTGTGAGCGAAGCGCGGCCCCCTTCGCGCAGGCTGGCGGTAACAATCAGTTCATCGTCCAGGCGGGCGGGGCGCAGGTAGCGCAGGCGTGCGTCGGTTACGACAAACATGCCGCCCGTGAGTTCCCGCAATCGTTGCTGGCCCAGGTCCCGCGAGCGCAGCCACTCGGTGCGCGCGCGCTCGAAGAACTTGAGATAGTTGGCATAGAACACGATGCCGCCGGCATCGGTGTCTTCCCAGTAAATGCGAACGGGCCACTCGAAAGCCATGCTGGCACGCCTGGAGGGGTCAGCCGATCAGGCGCTGCAGGCGCGCCGCCGCTTCCTGCAACTGCGCCATGGAGTTGGCCGTGGAAAAGCGCACGAAGCGTTGGGTGTCGGCCGTGCCGAAGTCGCGCCCCGGCGTGATGGCCAGGTGGGCACGGCGCATCAGCTCGTAGGCGAAGTCCCAGCTGCCGGCGACGCCCAGGCGCTCG
Organism: Diaphorobacter sp. J5-51; assembly: GCF_001023515.1. Classification (NCBI taxonomy): domain Bacteria; kingdom Pseudomonadati; phylum Pseudomonadota; class Betaproteobacteria; order Burkholderiales; family Comamonadaceae; genus Diaphorobacter; species Diaphorobacter sp. J5-51. Next base: position 33,100 of record NZ_JSYI01000072.1, read on the forward strand.
GCGGCCTGCGTGCAGTCGGCCCAGGCGTAGAAGGCGCCATCGGGCTGCACCGGCACCGTGAGGCCCAGTGCATCGAGTGCGGGGATGAAGTAGTCTCGCCGCGCCTTGAACTCTGCGCGGCGGCGTTCGTACTCGGCGATGCTGTCCGGCTCGAAGCAGGCCAGCGCCGCATGCTGCGACACCGTGCTGGCGCAGATGAACAGGTTCTGTGCCAGACGCTCCACCACGGGCACCATGGCTTCGGGCACCACCATCCAGCCCAGGCGCCAGCCGGTCATGTTGAAGTACTTGCTGAAGCTGTTGATGCTGATGATGTCCTCGCCCAGCGCCAGCGCCGTCTGGCCGAAGGCGTCGTCATAGGACAGGCCGAGGTAGATCTCGTCGATGATCGTGAGCCCACCCTTGCCGCGCACCACATCGTGGATGCGGCGCAGCTCATGGGGCGCGATCGAGGTGCCCGTGGGGTTGGAGGGCGATGCCAGCAGCACGCCGCGTGTCTTGGTACCCCATGCGGCCTCGACCTTGGCGGCGCTGAGCTGGAAGCGCTCCTCGGCCGTGGTGGGGATCAGCACCGCTTTGCCTTCCGCCGCGCTCACGAAGTGGCGGTTGCAGGGGTAGCTGGGGTCGGGCATCAGGATCTCGTCGTCCGCGTCGATCAGCGCCAGGCAGGCCAGCTGCAGCGCGGCCGATGCGCCGGCCGTGACCACGATGCGCCGCGCCGGCACATCCACGCCAAAGCGCTCGGCATACCAGCCGCTGATGCGCTCGCGCAGCGCCTCCAGGCCCAGGGCGTTGGTGTACTGCGTGACGCCGCTGCGCACCGCGCGGTCGGCCGCCTCCACCACCAGCGGGGGCGCGGTGAAGTCGGGCTCGCCGATGTTCAGGAAGATCATCGGCTCGCGGGTGCCGGCGACCTCGCGCGCAAGGGCCTGGGCGGCCTTGGCCACTTCCATCACGTAAAAGGGTTCGATGCGCTCGGCGCGGGTGGAAAACTTCATGGCGATGCAACGTGCAGGCACCCGCCGGCTGAGGCCAGCGGCGGGTGCGCTGAGGGAACGAACAATGCGAAGCGGCGCAAGAGGGCGGGGCCTTCAGCCGCGGGCGGCGGCCTTGTCGGCCGCGACCTCGGTGGCGCGCAATTGCGGCGCCAGGCCGTTGAGCACGCCGTTGACGTACTTGTGGCCGTCGGTGCCGCCGAACTCCTTGGCCAGCTCGATGCACTCGTTGATGACCACGCGCCAGGGCACGTCCTGGCAATGTTGGAATTCGTACACGCCGATCCACATCACCGCATGCTCGATGGGCGAGATCTCGCTCATCTTGCGGTCCAGCTGGGGTGCGATCAGCTCGTCCATGTACTGGGCGGTGGTGATGCAGCCGTGCAGGAGCGCGTCGTAGTGCGCCGCGTCGGCCTTGTGAAAGCCCGAGAGGTCGCGCGTGAACACGTCGATGGCGGTGGCGTCGTTGCCTCCTACCAGGTGCTGGTAGAGCGCCTGCAGGGCGAACTCGCGCGCGCGGCTGCGGCCCGACTTGGAGCCGGCCTTGCGCGCGCCCGTGCCGGTGGTGCCGGTGCGCGGCTGGCGCGGCGGCCGCGCGGATGGCGTGGGGTGGGTGGAATCGGTCACGACAGCTCCTCCAGCAAGTTGGCCATTTCCACGGCCACGCGGGCCGCGTCCACGCCCTTTTCGGTCTGGCGGGCGAGGGCCTGTTCCAGGTTCTCGGTGGTGATGATGGCGTTGGCGATCGGTACCTGGTAGTCCAGGGCCAGGCGGGTCACGCCCGCGCCGGATTCGTTGGCCACCAGCTCGAAGTGGTAGGTCTCGCCGCGGATGATGCAGCCCAGCGCGATCAGCGCGTCGTACTCGTCGCGCTCGGCCAGGGCCTGCAGCGCCACGGGCACTTCCAGCGCGCCGGGCACCAGCACGTGGCGGATGTGCTTTTCCTGCACGCCCAGGCGCAGCAGCTCTGCACGGCAGGCCGCGGCGAGGGTGTTGGTGATGTTCTCGTTGAAGCGGGCCTGCACGATGCCGATGTGCAGCTTCTTGCCATCGAGCTTGTCCGCGGTTCCTTTGTCTGCGCCAAACATGTCTTATTCCTTGGGGATGTAGCCGGTGATTTCGAGTCCATAGCCCACCATGCTGGGCATGCGGCGCGGCTGGCCCATGAGCTGCATCTTGGCCACGCCCACTTCGCGCAGGATCTGGGCGCCCACGCCGTAGGTGCGCAGGTCCATGCGACCGCGCTCGGGCGCCTGGGCGGCGCGGGCCGTGCCTTCGAACTGCTCCAGCAGTTGCTCGGCACTCTCGCCGCAGTTCAGCAGCACGGCCACGCCCTGGCCGTGGTGGTGGATGTATTGCAGGCTGGCGTCCAGGCTCCACGAGTGCATGCCGCGGCCCACTTCCAGCAGGTCCAGCACCGACAAGGGCTCGTGCACGCGCACGGGCACGCTCTCGGCGGTGTCCCACTGGCCCTTGACCAGGGCCAGGTGCACGGCCTGGCTCGGCTCGTCGCGGAAGGCGTGCATGGTGAACTCGCCGAACGCCGTGGTGATCTGGCGCGAAGCCACCTTGTGCACCAGCGACTCGGTGCGGCTGCGGTATTCGATCAGGTCGGCGATCGTGCCGATCTTGATGCCGTGCTCGGCCGCGAACAGCTGCAGGTCCGGCAGGCGGGCCATGGTGCCGTCGTCCTTCATCACCTCGCAGATCACGGCGGAGGGGCTGCAGCCGGCCATGGCGGCCAGGTCGCAGCCGGCCTCGGTGTGGCCGGCGCGCATGAGCACGCCGCCATCCACCGCCTGCAGCGGGAAGATGTGGCCGGGCTGCACCAGGTCGGCAGCCTGGGCGTTGGCGGCCACGGCGGCCTGCACGGTGCGCGCGCGGTCGGCAGCGCTGATGCCGGTGGTCACGCCCTCGGCCGCCTCGATGGAGACGGTGAAGGCGGTGCCCATCTTGGTGCCGTTGCGCGCCACCATGGGCGGCAGGCGCAGGCGCTCGCAGCGTTCGCGCGTGAGGGTCAGGCAGATCAGGCCGCGGCCGAAGCGCGCCATGAAGTTGATGGCCTCGGGCGTGACATGGTCCGCGGCGATCACGAGGTCGCCTTCGTTCTCGCGGTCTTCCTCATCGACGAGGATCACGATGCGGCCGGCGCGCAACTCGGCCACGATGTCCTGGACGGGCGAGATGGGCGCGGGCGTGAGGGGGGTTGTCATGCAGGGCTTTCGGATGGGCCATGCGGGCCGGGGCGGTGTGCGTTCCCCGGCGGGCGGGCAACGGGCGTGCCCCCAAAGAACGGCGATGCGGCCCCTGCCGCACGGAGGAGGGACGCGCGGTCCCGAAGCGGCCAATTCTAGTCGCGCCGCCGGGCCGTTGTCCGCGCGCCGCCGCGGTAAGTCTGCCGCAGGTGGGGGCAAGCGGGCCGCAGGTTGCGCTGCCTCAACCGTACCGGTGCGCGGAGCGCGGCACAGGGCTCAGATGGCGGGGGCCTCCAGCTTCACGTCGCTCACGGGATAGGCCACGCAGGGCAGCACGCAGCCCTCGGCCTTTTCTTCTGCCGTCAGGCCCGGCCAGTCGATGGCGTAGCGCACCTCGCCCTCCGCCAGCACGCCGATGCAGGTGCGGCAGGTGCCGTTGCGGCAGGAGCTGGGCCAGTCGATACCGCCTTGCTCCAGCGACAGCAGCAGCGGCTGCTCGGGCCAGGCATCGCACTGGGTGCCGTCGTCGCCCACGCGGGCCGTGAAGAAGGGGGCTACGGGGGAATTCATGCGAAGTTCTAAGCAAAAAGTGGCTCCAGCGCTTGTGGGGTGAGCGCTGGTAGCTATAAAAAAAAGAGCGAAAGCGTTGGGTCAGCTGCGCTGCTGCGTCTGGATCATCTTCATGGCCGAACTGACGAGTGCGGATACCTCGGTCATGTTGCTGGGCACGATGAGCGTGGTGGTGGCGTCCGCGGCCACCTTGCCATACGCCTCCACGGCCTTTTCGGCGACCTTGAGCTGCACGGCCTGCTCGCCGCCCGGCTGGCGGATGGCGGCGGCAATGCGCTCGATGGCCTGGGCGGTGGCGTCGGCCACGGCGGTGATGGCTGCGGCCTCGCCCTGGGCGTTGTTGATGGCGGCTTGCTTTTCGCCCTCGGAGCGGGCGATGAAGGCCTCACGCTCGCCGGTGGCGATGTTGATCTGTTCCTGGCGGCGGCCTTCCGAAGCGGCAATCAACGCGCGCTTTTCACGCTCGGCGGTGATCTGGGCCTGCATGGCGCGCAGGATCTCGGCGGGCGGCGTCAGGTCCTTGATCTCGTAGCGCAGCACCTTCACGCCCCAGTTCAGCGCCGCTTCGTCGATGGCCTGCACCACCTGGGCGTTGATCATGTCGCGCTCTTCGAACGTCTTGTCCAGCTCCAGCTTGCCGATCACGCTGCGCAGCGTGGTCTGGGCCAGCTGCGAGATGGCGGTGATGTAGTTGGACGAACCGTAGCTGGCGCGCATGGGGTCGGTCACCTGGAAGTACAGGATGCCGTCCACCTGCAGCTGGGTGTTGTCCTTGGTGATGCAGACCTGGCTGGGCACGTCCAGGGGGATTTCCTTCAGGCTGTGCTTGTAGGCGATGCGGTCGACGAACGGGATGATGAACTTCGGCCCCGGCGTGAGCGTGCCGGCGTACTTGCCCAGGCGCTCCTTCACCCAGGCATGCTGCTGCGGCACGATCTTGACGGCGCGCGCGATGAAGATCACCGCGATGACGAAGAGGATGATGGCGATTTCCATGAGGTTTTTCTTTCTGTGCCGCGTGCGGCGGTGAAGGGCAGGGCGGATGGTAGCGAGGCCGCCCCCGGTTCCGGATGACTACAGCGGATCCACCAGCAGGCGGTTGCCCACCAGTTCGGCCACGCGGTGCGGGCCAGTGGCGGGCGTGATGCCCGGGCGGTGGATGGCGGTCCAGCTCGCGCCGCGGTACTTCACGACGGCTGTGCCGTCGGGCTGCCAGGCGTCGATGAACACCGTCTCGCCCACGTCCAGGTTCACGCTGCGGTCGGCCCGCGCGGACGGCTCGCCCGGCCGGCTGCGGCGCTTGACGTAGGCCCCCAGCACGGTGCCGGCCCCGACCAGTGCGCTCACCAGGATCTGCGCCGTGTTGCCCAGGCCCGCGTGGGCCGCGAGTGCGCCGGCCGCCAGGCCCACGGCCAGCATCAGCAGGTAAAAGGTGCCGGTGAGCAGCTCGGCCACCACGGCCACCCCGGCCATGAGCCACCAGAGCGTGGATGCGTCCAGATTCATGTGTTTTCTCCTTCCCTCTCTGTCGGGTGCGCGCCGGCGGGCGGCGCGGTGTTGTTTCCAAGTCGATGGATTCTGGGCGAAATGCTGCGGTGTTCATAGGGATAGCACGCATATTCCTTACACTGCGCGCCTCTTTCGTTTTTTTGGCCCGGTCATCGGAGGCAGCGCATGAAATTTCGCTTTCCCATCGTCATCATCGACGAGGACTATCGTTCAGAGAACACCTCCGGCCTGGGGATTCGGGCGCTGGCGCAGGCCATCGAGGCCGAGGGCTTCGAGGTGCTGGGCGTGACCAGCTACGGCGACCTGTCGCAGTTCGCCCAGCAGCAAAGCCGCGCCAGCGCGTTCATCCTGTCGATCGACGACGAGGAATTCACGCTGGGCACGGGGCAAGACCCCATCGTGCACAGCCTGCGCGCCTTCATCGAAGAGGTACGCCGCAAGAACGCCGACGTGCCGATCTACGTGCACGGCGAGACCAAGACCGCGCGCCACCTGCCCAACGACATCCTGCGCGAGCTGCACGGCTTCATCCACATGTTCGAGGACACGCCCGAGTTCGTGGCCAAGCACATCATCCGCGAGGCCAAGAGCTACCTGGAGGGCGTGCAGCCGCCATTCTTCAAGGCGCTGCTGGATTACGCGGAAGACGGCTCCTACAGCTGGCACTGCCCGGGCCACTCGGGCGGCGTGGCGTTCCTCAAGAGCCCCGTGGGCCAGATGTACCACCAGTTCTATGGTGAGAACATGCTGCGCGCGGACGTCTGCAATGCCGTGGAAGAACTGGGCCAACTGCTGGACCACAACGGCGCCATTGGCGAATCCGAGCGCAACGCGGCGCGCATCTTCAACGCCGACCACTGCTTCTTTGTCACCAACGGCACCAGCACGTCCAACAAGATCGTCTGGCACCACACGGTGGCGCCGGGCGACGTGGTGGTGGTGGACCGCAACTGCCACAAATCCATACTGCACGGCATCATCATGACCGGGGCCATCCCCGTATTCTTGAAGCCCACGCGCAACCACTTCGGCATCATCGGCCCGATCCCGCAAAGCGAATTCGAGCCCGAGGCCATCCAGGCCAAGATTCGCGCCAACCCGCTGCTCAAGGGCGTGGATGCGACGCAGGTCAAGCCGCGCGTGCTGACGCTCACGCAGTCCACCTATGACGGCGTGCTCTACAACACCGAGACCATCAAGAGCATGCTCGACGGCTACGTGGAGAACCTGCACTTTGACGAGGCCTGGTTGCCGCACGCGGCCTTCCACCCGTTCTACGGCAGCTACCACGCCATGGGCAAGAAGCGCGCGCGGCCCAAGCAATCGGTGGTGTACGCCACGCAGTCCATCCACAAGCTGCTGGCCGGCATCAGCCAGGCCAGCCATGTGCTGGTGCAGGACAGCCAGACCACCAAGCTGGACCGCCACCTGTTCAACGAGGCGTACCTGATGCACACCTCGACCAGCCCGCAGTACAGCATCATCGCCAGCTGCGACGTGGCTGCGGCCATGATGGAGCCGCCCGGCGGCACCGCCCTGGTGGAGGAAAGCCTGGTCGAAGCCCTGGACTTTCGCCGCGCCATGCGCAAGGTGGAGGACGAGTTCGGCAAGGACGACTGGTGGTTCAAGGTCTGGGGCCCCGACAAGCTCGCCGACGAGGGTGTGGGCCGCGCAGACGACTGGATCATCCGCGGCGACGCCAAGGGCAAGAAGAACGGCGCGAGCAAGTGGCATGGCTTCGGCGCGCTGGCCGACGGCTTCAACATGCTGGACCCGATCAAGTCCACCATCGTCACGCCCGGCCTGAACCTGGACGGTAAGTTCGACAAGACCGGCATTCCGGCCAGCATCGTCACCAAATACCTGTCCGAGCACGGCGTGGTGGTGGAGAAGACGGGCCTGTACTCGTTTTTCATCATGTTCACCATCGGCATCACCAAGGGCCGCTGGAATACGCTGCTGGCCGCGCTGCAGCAGTTCAAGGACGACTACGAGAAGAACCAGCCCATGTGGCGCATCCTTCCCGAGTTCTGCCAGCAGCACAAGCGCTACGAGCGCATGGGCCTGAAGGATCTCTGCCAGCATGTGCACCAGCTGTACGCCAAGTACGACATCGCCCGCCTGACGACCGAGATGTACCTCTCGGACCTCACGCCGGCCATGAAGCCCAGCGACGCCTATGCCCACATCGCGCAGCGCAAGACCGAGCGCGTGGAGATCGACCACCTGGAAGGCCGCATCACCACCAGCCTGATCACGCCGTACCCGCCGGGCATTCCGCTGCTGATTCCCGGCGAGGTGTTCAACAAGAAGATCGTGGACTACCTCAAGTTCTCGCGCGAGTTCTCCAAGCTCTGCCCGGGGTTTGAGACCGACATCCACGGCCTGGTGGAGATCGAGGACGACAACGGCAACGTGCGTTATTACGCCGACTGCGTGGCGCAGGGCACGGGCGGCAGCCGCAAGCCCCGCGCCAACGACCCTGAGTCGCTGGTGCAGGTGGGCAGCGACGGCCCGTTTGGCCGCACCATCTGAAGTGCCGGCAGCGCCTCTCGCAGGAGGGGCGGGCTGAAAAGGGGCGGGCGACCGCCCCTTTTGCTTTTGTTTTGATAGCTGGCAGCGCTTGCTGGGTGTGTGCTAGAGCCTCATTTACCTCTGTTTCTTGCTGGGCCGGGCTCCAGATTGGCCTGCCCGCCGGCAGCGGCTGCGTTGGCCGCGGAGGGCGCGTGGGCGCGCACTCGCCAGAAGCGCGCAAACCGCGGCAAGCCGCTTGCGTGGGTGCCGTTGAAGCGGTAGGTCACCACGGTGCCCACCGGCGGTGGATTGCGCCGCACCGCATCCGGCAGGCCGCTGCCCAAGCGCAGGCGCCGGCCGTCGGGCAGCGCCACCAGCAGCGCGCCGGTCTGGCCCGCGTATTTGCCGCGTCCGGGCTCTTGCCCTACCACCACGGCCTCCGCATCCTCGAAGGTCTTGAGCTTGAGCAGATCATCGCTGCGCCCGCCACGGTAGGGCGCGTCGTCCCGGCGCAGCATCAGTCCCTCGGCGCCGGCCTTCTCCAGCCGGTGCAACTGCCCCATCAGTTCCGTGTGGCTGGACACCCTCCATTGCGCTGCAGGCTGGACCCACGGCTGGCCCAGATGGGCCACGGTGCGGCGCAGCAGGGGCAGGCGCTCGCCGAAACCGCCCGGCGCGCGCGGCAGGTCGAACACCATGTACCGCAGCGCGCGCCACCGGGCATCGTCGGGCGTGGCCTGCGCCACGGCCGCCTGCGCGGCGGCAAACTGGCCGCGGCCGGCCCACAGTTCGCCATCCATCGGTACCGGCGGCCAGCCGGCGGTGAACCACGCTGGCGCCCGGATGGGCAGGCCCTGCCGGCTGATCAGTTGCTGACCGGTCCAGAGGGCGCGCACACCGTCGTATTTTTCGCTCACCCAATAGTCCGCGACCATCACGCCCGGGTGGTAATGCTGCGCCAGCGTGGGCGAGTGCGCCGCCGGGTCCGCGGAGGAGGGCGACTCCAGGGCAGCAGCCGGCTGCGCGTTTGCTGCTCCTACACAAGCAGCTACGGCCAGTAGCCAGGCCCAGCGTCGGAGGGCCAACAGTGCGAAGTGCGTCGCAAGGAGCATGGCAGGGTCCGGATTCAGGAACTCTGGATTGTCGGCGATGCAAAAAATATAGCGGTCAGCGCTTGCTGGATGCTCGCTAGAGGTCGAAGGGGTCTTTAAGTCGGCTTTGCGCTGCGGAGGGTGAATGGCAGAGAAGCCGCAACGGATGGTCCAACTCTCCGAGAGCGGCGGACTTCCCATGCACTCCGCCAAAGCAAAAGCCCCTGACTCTTGCAAATCAGGGGCTTTCATTGTGGTGCCGGAGACATGAATCGAACACGCGACCTTCTCATTACGAATGAGCTGCTCTACCGACTGAGCTACTCCGGCGAAGACTCACATTATATACCGGAGTGGTAACTTGTTACGCGATCGACCTCATTCTTTGAGCCCAGGATCACGCTCACGCGTTCGTGCAACTGGGCGGGCTGGATGTCCAGGATGCGTTGGCGGCCGTTGGTGGCGGCGCCGCCGGCCTGCTCGACCAGCCAGCCCATGGGGTTGGCCTCATACATCAGGCGCAGCTTGCCGGGCTTGTTTGGCTCGCGCTTGTCCCAGGGGTACATGAAGATGCCGCCGCGCATCAGGATGCGGTGCACGTCGGCGACCATGCTGGCGATCCAGCGCATGTTGAAGTCCTTGCCGCGCGGGCCTTCCTTGCCCTGCAGGCATTCGTCGATGTAGCGGCGCACGGGCGCATCCCAGTGGCGCATGTTGCTCATGTTGATCGCGAATTCCTTGGTGTCTTCGGGAATACGGATGTTCTCGCGCGTGAGCACGAAGGAGCCCTGTTCGCGGTCCAGCGTGAACATGGCCACGCCGTCGCCCACGGTGAGTACCAGCGTGGTCTGCGGACCATAGATGCAGTAGCCCGCGGCGACCTGCTGGTGGCCGGGTTGCAAGAAGTCGGCTTCGGTGACGGGTTCGTCGGTGGTGGGATCGTCATGGTGCTTGTGCAGCACCGAGAAAATGGTGCCAATGCTCACGTTGACGTCGATGTTGGACGAACCGTCCAGGGGGTCGAACATCAGCAGGTGCTCGCCCTGGGGAAAGCGGTTGGGCACCACATAGATCCCATCCATCTCCTCAGACGCCATCGCAGCCAGATGCCCGCCCCATTCGTTGGCTTCGATCAACACCTCGTTCGCAATGATGTCCAGCTTCTTCTGCACCTCACCCTGAACGTTCTCGGTTCCGGCGGTGCCCATCACGTCGCCGAGATCGCCCTTGTTCACGGCGAAGCTGATGCGCTTGCAGGCGCGCGCAACCACCTCCACCAGCAGGCGCAGCTGCGGGGGGATGCGGCCATGGACGCGCTGCTGCTCGACAAGGTAGCGGGTGAGGCTGATACGTTCGGTCATGGAGGCCTTTCTTAATCGGCAAGGGCGCGGGTGACGACTTCGCGCACGTCGTTGGAGAGGTCGGACTTGGCGGCCACGCGGGAGATGGCTTCGTGGGCGGCCGTGCGGTAAGGCTCGGCGAGCTTCTTCCAGCGGTCCAGCGCGCGCGCCAGGCGGGCGGCCACCTGGGGGTTGAGACTGTCCAGCTCCAGCACGCGGTCGGCCCAGAAGACGTAGCCGGCGGCGTCGGTGCGGTGAAAGCCCCCGGGGTTGCCGTTGCAGTAACTGAAGATCACGCTGCGCGCGCGGTTGGGGTTCTTGATGTGGAAGTCCGGGTGCTTCATGAGCTGGCGCACGGCCGGCAGCACCTGGCCGCCGCGGTCGGGCGCGCCCGCCTGCAGCGCGAACCACTTGTCCAGCACCAAGGCGTCGTCCTTGAACAGCGCATGAAAGCGCGCCAGCGCGGGCGCCGCCAACTCGTGGCCGCTGCCGACCAGCGCCGCCAGCGCGTTGAAGCGGTCGGTCATATTGCCCGCGTCCTTGAAGCGCTGGTAGGTCTTGCCGGGCCACACGACGTCGCCGCTGGAACGCGCGGCCAGGCACAGCATGCCCAGGGCCAGGCCGGCCAGGGCGCGGCGGCCCGCCGACACGGCATCCGGGCGGTAGCCGCCCGTGGCGTGGTGCTCCTCCCAGGCCCAGACCCAGTCGTCACGCAGCGCCAGGGCCAGCTGCTCGCGCAGCGCCTCGCGCACGGCATGCACGCGCTGCGGGTCCACCGTGTCCAGCTGCTCGGCGATGTAGCCCTCGGACGGCAGGGTCAGTACCAGTTCCTTGAAGGCCGCGTCCAGCGTGGGGTGGCGCAGTACGTCGCGCATGGCCTGCACCAGCGGCTGGGGCAGGAGGTTCTGGCCGATCTGGCCGTTTACGCCCGCCAGTAAAGCGCCATCAGCTATCGCATTGATAGCGATGCGCAGCATCAGGCGCTGGCCGGCTTCCCAGCGGTTGAAGGCATCGCTGTCGTGCGCCAGCAGGGTGAGCAGCTCGGCGTCGCTGTATTCGCAGTCCAGGACCACCGGTGCGCTGAAGGAGCGCAGCAGCGAGGGCACGGGCGGCACGTCCACCCCTGTGAAGGTGAGCGTCATCTCGCCCTCGGTCAGCACCACGGTGCGCTCCGGAGCGCCCGCCGCGGCTTCGCCGTCCAGCTGCAGTGCCAGCGCGCGGCCGTCGGTGCCCACCAGGCCCAGCGTCACGGGGATCACAAAGGGCAGCTTGTCGGGCTGGCCCGGCGTGGCGGGGCAGCTTTGGGACAGCGTGAGCGTGTAGCGGCGTGCGTCGGCGTCGTACTGGCCAACGGCCTTCACGCGCGGCGTGCCTGCCTGGGAGTACCAGCGCTTGAATTGCTCCAGGTGCTGGGCCAGCGGGCTGCCGGGGTTGGCGTCGGCCATGGCCTGGGCGAAGTCGTCGCAGGTCACGGCCTGGCCGTCGTGGCGCTCGAAGTACAGCTTCAGCCCCTTGGCAAAGCCGTCGCGCCCGACCAGGTTGTGCTGCATGCGCACCACCTCGGAGCCCTTCTCGTAGATTGTGACGGTGTAGAAGTTGTTGATCTCGACATAGCTGTCGGGCCGCACGGGGTGGGCCATGGGGCCCGCATCCTCGGGGAACTGCACGGTGCGCAGCACGCGCACGTCCTCGATGCGCTTGACGGCGCGCGCGGACGGGCTGCCCGCCATGTCCATGCTGAATTCCTGGTCGCGAAAGACGGTGAGGCCTTCCTTGAGCGACAGCTGGAACCAGTCGCGGCAGGTGACGCGGTTGCCTGTCCAGTTGTGGAAGTACTCGTGGCCCACTACGGACTCGATGTTGGCGAAGTCCACGTCCGTCGCCGTGGCCTGGCTGGCCAGAACGTACTTCGTGTTGAAGATGTTCAGGCCCTTGTTTTCCATGGCGCCCATGTTGAAGTCGCTGGTGGCGACGATCATGAAGCGGTCCAGGTCCAGGCTCAGGCCGAAGCGCGCCTCGTCCCACGCGATGCTGGCCATGAGGGAGTTCATGGCGTGCTCGGTCTTCTCCAGGTCGCCCGGGCGCACGTACACCTGCAGCAGATGCTCGCGCCCCGCGCGGCTCTTGATCTTCTGCTCGCGCGCGACCAGCTTGCCGGCCACCAGGGCGAACAGGTAGCTGGGCTTCTTGTGCGGGTCCACCCACTTGGCGAAGTGGCGGCCGTCTTCCAGCTCGCCGCTGTCCACCAGGTTGCCGTTGGACAGCAGCACGGGGTAGTCGGCCTTGCTGGCGCGCAGCAGCACGCTGTAGCTGGCCATGACGTCGGGGCGGTCCAGGAAGTAGGTGATGCGCCGAAAGCCCTCGGCCTCGCACTGCGTGAAGAAGGTGCCCTGGCTCACGTACAGGCCCGATAGCTGGGTGTTCTTGGCGGGCGCGCAGGTGGTGAAAATCTCCAGCTCGAAGGGCTCGGTGCCCTCCGGCAGGTTTTCCAGCACCAGCTGGCCGCCGTCCAGCTTGAACGAGGTGCCGGCGCCGTTGACCATCACGCGCGCCAGGTTCAGCTCGTCGCCATCCAGGCGCAGCGGCTGCGCGGGTACGTCGGCATTGCGGCGCACGCGCAGGCGGCTCAGCACGCGGGTCTTGGCCGGGTCCAGGTCAAAGGTGAGATCCACCGTGTCGATCCAGTACGCGGGGGCCGCGTAGTCGGCACGGTGGATGGCGATGGCTTGTCCTTCTCTCATCATGGCGATGGGCTTTCCAATCTGTGCGGGCGCGTTTGCACGCCCTGTTTAGACACCCTGCTTGAGCGAGGCTTCGATGAACACGTCCAGGTCGCCGTCCAGCACCTTCTGCGTGGCGGAGACTTCGACGTTGGTGCGCAGGTCCTTGATGCGGCTGTTGTCCAGCACGTAGCTGCGGATCTGGTGGCCCCAGCCCACGTCGGTCTTGGTGTCTTCCAGCTTCTGCTGCTCTTCCATGCGCTTGCGCATTTCGAAGTCATACAGGCGCGAGCGCAGGCGCTGCCAGGCCACGTCGCGGTTGCTGTGCTGGCTGCGGCCATCCTGGCACTGCACCACGATCCCCGTGGGGATGTGTGTCAGACGGACGGCCGAATCGGTCTTGTTGATGTGCTGGCCGCCCGCGCCCGAGGCACGGTAGGTGTCGGTGCGCACGTCGGACGGGTTGATGTTGATCTCGATGGAGTCATCGATCTCGGGGTAGACGAACAGCGACGCGAACGATGTGTGGCGCCCGCCCGACGAGTCGAACGGTGACTTGCGCACCAGGCGGTGCACGCCGGTCTCGGTGCGCAGCAGGCCGTAGGCGTACTCGCCCTCGATCTTGATCGTGGCGCTCTTGATGCCGGCGACGTCGCCCGGTGTTTCTTCTTCCACCGTGGCCTTGAAGCCCTTGCGCTCGGCGTACTTCAGGTACTGGCGCAGCAGCATGCTGGCCCAGTCGCAGGCCTCGGTGCCGCCGGCGCCGGCCTGGATGTCCACGAAGCAGTTCAGCGGGTCGGCCTCATTGCTGAACATGCGGCGGAATTCCAGCTCCTCGATGAGCGGGCGCAGCTTCTCGGCCTCGGCTTCGATGGTCGTCAGGCCGGCCTCGTCGCCTTCTTCCTTGCTCATTTCGTAGAGCTCGGCGTTGTCGGCCAGCTCGGTGGTGAGCTTTTGCAGCGTCAGCACCACGGCGTCGAGCGACTTCTTTTCCTTGCCGAGCTCCTGGGCCTTCTTGGGGTCGTTCCAGACAGCCGGGTCTTCTAGCGATGCGTTGACCGTGCGCAGGCGTTCGAACTTGGCATCGTAGTCAAAGATACCTCCGTAGCTCTTGGGTCCGCTCGGTCAGGTCTTCGAGGGTGGTGCCGATGAGGTTGATGCGTTCTGCTTCCATGGTGCGGGTGTCCTGGTGGTGTCTTGTGAATAACGCGCGATTTTCTCATGGCGGGCTGATGCCCCCGCTAACGCACCCTGCAGCGTCGGGAACCGACCGGGGTTATATGTGGTTGCTATATTTACGATAGCTGCCTGCGCTTGATGGGTGGGTGCTAGAGGCTGTTTTGGCCTGATGCCCGCGGGGCTTACAGGAACTGCTCGCGCAGTTCCGCCGCACTCTTGGCCGACAGCAGGGCGGGCGCCACGTCCAGCACGGTCTTGCAACCGAACTGACCCGCCGCGTGCATGCGGTGCACCGCGCGTGCATAGGCCACCAGCACGCTGGCGGTGAACTCGGGGTTGCTGTCCAGCTGCAGTCGGTATTCGATGACCTGCCTGCTGGACGCCGAGGTGTTGCCGCTGCGGATCACGAACCCGCCGTGCGGCATGGCGCCATGGTCGCGCGCCAGTTCCTCGGCGCTGATGAACTGCACCGTGGTGTCGTACTGGGCAAAGTAGTGCGGCATGCCGACGATGGCCCGGCGCACCGCGTCAGCGTCGGCACCGTCCTGCAGCACCACGAAGCACTCGCGCCGGTGCTTCTCGCGCGTGGACAGCTCGGGACGCACGCCGCTGCGCACCTTGTCCACTGCCTCGGGCACGGGGATGGTGTACTGCACGCCACCCGCCACGCCGGGCACGCGGCGCACCGCGTCGGAGTGGCCCTGGCTCAGGCCCTTGCCCCAGAAGGTGTAGGTGGCCCCGTCGGGCAGCAGGGCCTCGCCCATCACGCGGTTGATGGAGAACAGGCCCGGGTCCCAGCCGGCCGAGATCAGTGCGGTGGTCTGGCCAGCCTGGGCCGCGGCGTCCACGGCGGCGAAATGCCCGGGGATGCGCGCATGGGTGTCGAAGCTGTCCACCAGGTTGAAATGCGCGGCCAGCTCGGGGCTTTGCCGGGGCAGGTCGTCCTTGGAACCACCGCACAGCACCAGCACATCGATAGCGCCCTTGTGGCGCAACAGGCTGTCCATGGCGTGCACCGGAACGCTTGCGCCCAGCGGCTGGAGCTGCGCGGGGTCGCGGCGCGTGAAGATGCCGGCGATCGCCATGTCGGGGTTCTTGGTGATTGCGGCCTCGACGCCGCGCCCCAGATTGCCGTAGCCGACGATGCCGATGCGGGTGGCGGGAGGGTGGGCGTCGCGGTTCTGGTCCATGCGGTGGGGCTACCTTTCGAGGGTTGACAACAAAGCGGCAAAGCGCGGTTGCCCGATTGTCGGCCACGGGCGGCAGCGCCTGCCACGACACCGCGCTGCGCGGCGGGGATATCTGCAGTGGGGCCGCCGCGTGGGCAGCGGCCACGCCCGTTGCACGACGCTCAGGCGAGCGTGGGCACCGCGAGCGCCGCGTGCGCAAGGCGTCGGCTCAGGCTGCGGGCGCCGGCCCGGCCACGAACGCCTCGATCAGCGCTGCCACGGCCTGCGGCTGGTCGTGGTGCAGCATGTGGCCTGCGTCCTCGACGACGGCATGCCGCACGTCGCGCACCTGGGTCAGGCGCTGGTGGTATTCCTGCAGCGTGTAGCGGCCCTTCCACCACTGGCCCAGGCTGTCGTCGCTGGCACGCACCGAGAGCACCGGCGCGGTGATGGCCTGGTACAGCGCCAGCACCTCGTCCACCCGGTACAGCTGCGGGTTCACGATCTTGTGCGCCGCGTCGCCCTGGATGAGCCAGCGGCCCTGGGCATCTTGCGCCGCCCAATGGCGGGCGAGCCATGCGGCCTTGTCGGAGGGCAGGCGCGGGTTGGTCTTCATCAGCCGCAGGGCCACGCCATCGGCGCTGTCGTAGTGCTTCAGGGCCAGGTCGCCGCGCTCGAACTGGCGGATCTCGTCCATCCACTGCGCCAGCCGCTGGGGGGCCTGCGCCGGCTGGGTGGCGGGCAGGCCGAAGCCCTCCAGGTTCACCAGGCGGCGGATGCGCGATGGCCGCGCGCCGGCATACAGCATGGCCACGTTGCCGCCCATGCTGTGGCCCACCAGGTCCACCGGCTGCTCGCCGGCATAGTGGTCCAGCAGCTGGTCCAGGTCGGCCAGGTAGTCCACGAAGTGGTAGCCGTCGCTCGGTGCGGGCGTGCGCGTGTGGCCGAAGCCGCGCCAGTCCGGCGCGATGATCTGGCGGCCCGCGGCAAAGGCGGCGCTGAAGGCGTCCACCACGAACTGGTAGGACGCGCCCACGTCCATCCAGCCATGCAGCAGCACGAGGGGCGGCGCATCGGCGGGGCGCTCGCCCCAGACCCGCACGTGGTAGTGCAGCGTGCGAACGGGAACGGTCTCGGTGCGGCAAGGGCGTTGGGCTTGGTACATGGGTGGATTATTTCGCGGTGAACCGTCCGCGGCGCGTCGTGGCCGCGACAACGCGGCGGAGTGGGGGCGGCCTGCGCGATGTGACGCGAATCCGTAAACTCGTGCGCAACTGTCTTTCGGAGCCTGCATGCATACCCTTCCCCTTGGCCATAGCGACCTGCACGTCACGTCGATCTGCCTGGGCACCATGACCTTTGGCGAGCAAGTGGCGGAGCCGGCGGCGCACGCCATCCTCGACCGCGCGCTGGAGCGCGGCGTGAACTTCATCGACACGGCCGAGATGTATGCCGTGCCCGCGCGCGAGGCCACCTGTGGCGCTACCGAATCCATCATCGGCCGCTGGTTCGCCAGCCGCCCGGGCATGCGCGGCAAGGTGGTGCTGGCCACCAAGGTGGCGGGCCCGTCGCGCGGCATGCCGTGGATCCGCAAGGGCCAGGGCATGACGGCGGCGGACATCGTCGCTTCGTGTGAGGGCAGCCTGCGCCGGCTTCAGACCGACGTGATCGACCTGTACCAGATCCACTGGCCCGAGCGGCACGTGCCCGCGTTCGGCACGCTGTACTACGACCCGTCCAAGGAAGCCAGCACCACGCCCATCCACGACCAGTTGGAGGCACTGGCCGGCCTGGTGCGTGCGGGCAAGGTGCGCTATGTCGGCCTGTCCAATGAGACGCCCTACGGCGTGCACGAGTTCGTGCGCCTGGCGGAGCAGCACGGGCTGCCGCGCGTGGTGTCGGTCCAGAACCCGTACTGCCTGCTCAACCGCAGCTGGGAAAATGCCATGGACGAGACGTGCCACCGCCTGGGCGTGTCGCTGCTTGCGTATTCGCCGCTGGCGTTCGGCCTGCTCACCGGCAAGTTCGACCAGTACGCGCCCACCGACGCGGGTGCGCCGCAACAGGCGCGCATCGCGCGCTATGAGTCGGTGCGCAAGCAGCGCTGGGGCCGTCCCGAGGCGCTGGCTGCGGCGCGCCGCTACAACCAACTGGCGCGTGACCACGGCCTGTCGCCCACGCAGATGGCGCTGGCCTTCTGCTACCACCAATGGCGCGTGAGCAGCACCATCATCGGCGTGACATCCCTTGCGCAACTGGACGAGGACCTGGATGCGTGGGACACGCGCCTGTCGCCCGAACTGCTGGCTGCCATCGATGCGGTGCGCTGGGAGATGCGCGATCCGGCGCAATGAGTTTTAGATCGAATCGGCCTGTAACGCTTGACTGGTAAGCGCGGGCAGCTATTGTTTTTGAGTTTATGGCCAAGAAGGACAAGACCGCCCACGTGAGCGAAACCCCTGCCACGCAACTGCTGCGCGCGCACAAGGTCGCCTTCACGGAGCACCCGTACGACTACGTGGAGCATGGCGGCACCGAGGAGTCGGCGCGCCAACTGGGATTGGACGAACACGTGGTGGTCAAGACGCTGGTGATGCAGGACCAGGACGCCAAGCCGTTGATCGTGCTCATGCACGGCGACTGCAAGGTGTCCACCAAGAACCTTGCGCGCCAGATCGGCGCCAAGAGCGTGGAGCCCTGCAAGCCCGAGGTGGCCAACCGCCACAGCGGCTACCTGGTGGGCGGCACTTCGCCGTTCGGCACGCGCAAGCAGATGCCGGTGTTCATCGAGGAGAGCATCCTGCAGCTGCCGCGCATCGCCATCAACGGCGGGCGCCGCGGCTTTCTGGTGCAGTTGGACCCGCAGGTCTGCGTGCAACTGCTGGGTGCGCGGCCGGTGCAGTGCGCGCTGGCAGAATAGGGCGGTTTTGCTTTTGTCATTCACCTTCCCTGAGCGCCCCTTGTCGTGAGCACTGTCCTTCTGCCCCTTGCCGCTGCCGTGGCCGCCTACCTGCTGGGCTCCCTGTCGTTTGCCGTCATCGTCAGCCGCGTGATGGGGCTGTCCGACCCGCGCACCTACGGCAGCAAGAACCCCGGCGCCACCAACGTGCTGCGCTCGGGCTCCAAGGCGGCGGCGGCCGTCACGCTGCTGTTCGATGCGCTCAAGGGCTGGCTGCCCGTGGTGCTGGTGCGCTGGTTCGGCGCGCCCTACGGGCTGGAGGAGGGCACCATGGCGCTGGTCGGCTTGGCGGCGTTCCTCGGCCACCTGTGGCCGGTGTTCTTCCGCTTTGAAGGCGGCAAGGGCGTGGCCACGGCGCTGGGAGTGCTCCTGGGCATCAGCGGCTGGCTGGGGCTGGCCACGCTGCTCACCTGGGTGATCATTGCGTTCTTCTTCCGCTACTCGTCGCTGGCCTCGCTGGTGGCCGCGGTGTTCGCGCCGTTCTTCTACGTGCTGGGCGGTGGCGTGGCCTGGTACACCGATGCGCGCGTGGGCATGGCCATCGCCGTGATGTCGGGCCTGCTGGCCTGGCGCCACAAGGAAAACATCCAACGCCTGCTGCAGGGCAAGGAATCGCGCCTGGGCTCCAAGAAGAAAGCCTAAAAGCCGGATACGCGCCTGTCCGCACCCGGCAGGCGGCACGCAGTGCCGTGTGTTTCCTGATGCTGCAGGCTCAGTTTTTCAGCGGGACAGGGTCTGTGTGCGCTGGGCCGCATAAAGCCCCAGGCGCACCATGGTGCGGTTGTGCAGTTCCACCGTCACCGCCGACCGTGCCAGCGCCGACTGGATGCGCGGCTGTCCGCGCACCGTGTGGTAGAGCGCGGGCGAGGCCAGCGGCTCGCCCTTGGCATCCAGCACGCTGGCCACCAGCGGGAAGTTCGCCCGCTCGCTGCGGCGCAGCACGACGGCCGTCTCGCCATTGTCCAAGCGTACGAACGTGCCCGGCGGGCACAGGCCCACGGTGCGCACCAGCATGAGGCTGGCTTCGTCGCGCGCGTCGCTGTCCTGGCCCACGATGGCGCGCACCGAATCGGTGGCGCTGCGGCCGGCGCGGGACTTGCGCGGGCTGATCAGGGCCGCGTAGCGGTCGATGGTGCTCAGGATGCGCGTGAGCCGCTCCCGTACGGGCAGGCTCGCCAGGGGGACGGCCGCGTCGGACGAGGGCGCATGGTGCGTCGCCACGATCTCCAGCCACAGGTCGTTGGTGACCTGCAGATCTTCCAGCATGTCCAGTCCAAGCCGAGGGTGGCTGGCCACGACCTGCTGCTGCTCGGCCGTGAGCGGCTCGCGCTGCACGGCCAGCGCATCCTGCAGCGCCGTCATGCCGACGTTCATGGTGAACGCCGCGCGCACCAGGCTGTCGCGCTCCTGCGGCGGCAACTGCAACTCCTGCGCCAAGATGTGGCACAGCGTGCCGCACACCAGCGCATGCGATGCGCTGTAGCCCACGGTGGAGGTGGCGGCGAGCTGGAACATGAGGTACAGCGCGGCGTCGATGTCGTGCGCCACCAGGTCCTGAAGCCAGCGGTCGCACTGGCGCACCTTGGCCACGAAGTCGCGCGCCTGCCGTGGCCGCGCGAGCAGCGCCGACAGGGCGGACTCCAGGTCGGACCACTGGCCCAGCAGGTCTTCGTAGTCGCTGCCCGACGGATCGGTGCCACTGGTTTGGGGCTGTGCGGACATGGGGGCCTGAGGGCGACGCGCGTCAGCGGCGGCGTTGCAGCACCATCTCGTCGCCGCTGCGGTTCATGTGGAATTCGCGCAGGAAGCTGTTGCCCAGCAGCACATAGGGCATGGCCTCCGCGGTGACGATGGCGTCCACGCTGCGCAGTTCCACATCGCCCACCCGCACGGACTCCAGCCGCATGCGCCAGCCCTGCGCCGTGCCGTTGGCGGTGTTCATCATCACGGGCTGGCCCTGTTCGAACTTCAGGCCCATGCGCTGCGCGTCGGGCCGGCCGATGGCCACGGTGGTGGCGCCCGTGTCCACCATGTACTGCATCACGCGACCGTTGATGAAGCCGCTGTTGATGAAATGCCCACGCGCGTCGGCCTTGAGCACGATACGCTGGCCGGCCGCGCTGCCGCCAATGCTCACGGGCGACTCGCCCAGCTGAATCGCGCGCTGCGCGCCCGCGACCTCCAGCACCACGCCGTCGCGGCCCACCGAGACCACGCGCACGCCCATGTGGGAGCCGCCCGGTGCCACGCTGCGCGGCGCGCTGCCGTCCACCACCAGCAGGGCCTTGCCGCCCAGGATGCCGGCCAGCGCCACGCTTTGCGCGTAGGCGGCGGGCAAGCCGGTGGCTGCCAGCAGGGCAGCGGCCAGGCGCAGGGTCAGGCGGTGCATGGGCGGCGGGCGGTCATCAGTCGCGGAAGTTGTCGAACGTGAGCGGCAGGTCGGCGATGTCCTTGCGGATCAGCGCCATGGCGGCCTGCAGGTCGTCGCGCTTGGCGCCGGTGACGCGCACCTTGTCTTCCTGGATGGCCGCCTGCAGCTTGAGCTTGCTGTCCTTGATCAGGCGCTGGATCTTCTTGGCCTGCTCGCTGTCAATGCCGTTCTTGACCTTCACCACCTGCTTGAGCTTGTCGCCGCCGATCTTCTGGGGCTTTTGCACGTCCAGGAAGCGCACGTCCACGTTGCGCTTGGTGAGCTTGTTGCGCAGGATGTCCTCGACTTGCTGCAGCTGGAAGTCGGCGTCGCCGTACAGCGTGATTTCCTTGTCTTTCAGCTCGACGGCGGCAGAGGTGCCCTTGAAGTCGAAGCGCGTGCCGATCTCCTTGGCGGTGTTCTCCACGGCGTTTTTCACTTCAACGAAGTTGGCTTCACAGACGGTATCAAAAGAAGGCATGGCATCACTCGCGGCTAACTCGGTACAAACCCGCGCCCGCCTGGGGGCGGGTGCGACAATCCGGTCGATGTTAGTCGAGAAAAATGTTCCCCTGCAGACTTACAACACCTTCGGCATCGCCGCGCGTGCGCACACCCTGGTGCGCGTGCGCTCGGCCAAGGACGTGCATGACCTGCTGGGCGACCACCGCTTGGAGCGCCAGCCGGTGTTCGTGCTGGGGGGCGGCAGCAACATCGTGCTGACCGGCGACGTCAAGCCCCTCGTGCTGAAGATGGAGATCAAGGGCCTGCGCCTGCTGGAAGAGACCGACAAGGCCTGGATCGTTGAGGCCGGCGCGGGCGAGGTCTGGCACGAGGCCGTGGCCTGGACGCTGGCCCAGGGCTACCCCGGCCTGGAGAACCTGGCGCTGATTCCCGGCACCGTGGGCGCGGCGCCCGTGCAGAACATCGGCGCCTACGGCGTGGAACTGCAGGACCGCTTTCATTCCCTGGTGGCCATCGACCTGGCCACGGGCCGCCCCTTCACGCTGGACGCAGCCCAGTGCGCCTTCGGCTACCGCGACTCGGTGTTCAAGCATGCCGCGCCCCAGGCGCCCCACGAGGGCGGGGGGCTGCACCGTGGCATGGGGCTGGCCGGGCGCGCGGTCATCACGCATGTGCGCTTTCTGCTGCGCAAGGACTGGGCGCCTGAGCTGGGCTACCTGGACCTGGAGCGCAAGCGCCAGGAGGCGGGCGTGGAGCGGCCCACGGCGCAGCAGATCTTTGACTGGGTGTGCGAGATCCGCCGTGCCAAGCTGCCCGACCCGGCCGTGATCGGCAACGCCGGCAGCTTCTTCAAGAACCCCACGGTCACGCCCGAGCAGTGCCAGGACATCATCGCGCGCGACCCGAAGATCGTGCACTACCCCATGCCCGACGGCACCATCAAGCTGGCGGCGGGCTGGCTCATCGACGCCTGCGGTTGGAAGGGCAAGACGGTGGGCAAGGCCGGCGTGTACGACAAGCAGGCGCTGGTGCTGGTCAACCGCGGCACGCCCGACGACAGCGTGACCGGCGGCGAGGTGATGACGCTGGCGCGCGCCATCCAGACCAGCGTGTACGAGCGCTTCGGCATCCGGCTGGAGCCGGAGCCGGTGGTGGTCTAGCAGCCGGTAGATGCTAACCTTTTGATAGCTGCTACCGCTTATCAGTAAAGGGCTGCAGGCCAAAAATGCCTGTAATCGCATGGGCCACAGGCCGGCGAAGGGGCCTCAGCGCGCCGGCAGGGTCATGTAGCCCATCCAGGGCCAGTAGGTCAGCGCAAACACCACCAGCAGCGCGATGGCCACGGCGGTGAGCACCAGGCCCGTGCGCACATAGTCCTTGATGTCGAAGGTGTCGGTGCCGTAGGCCAGCATGCCCTGGGGCGAGTTCACCGGCAGGATGAAGCCGATGCTGACCACGAACTGCAGCAGCATGGTCATGCCGATGGGGTTGATGCCCGGCGTCTGCACCGCCTGCAGCACGCTGATGATGATCGGAATCATGGTGGAGGCCAGGCCTGTGGCGCTGGCAAAACCCAGGTGGATCACGATCAGGAACAGGGCCAGCAGCATGAAGATGGCAAATGCCGTGGCGTTGGCCAGGCCCAGGTTGTCCACGATCAGGCGGGCCAGCCAGGGCGCGGCCTCGGTCTTGAGCAGGGCCGCACCCATGGCGATGCCCACGGCGAACAGCAGCACCGTGCCCCAGGGAAAGCCCCTTTGCGACTCCTTCCAGCCCATCACGCCCAGGCGCGGCAGCAGCATCAGTGCGATGGCTACGATGGTGGAGGTGGTGGTGTCCACGTCGTGCAGCACGCCCTCGGTAGCCCAGAAGCCCAGCAGCACCAGCATGATGCCCAGCAGCTTCCACTGGTTGGCGGTCATGGCGCCCAGTTCTGTCAACTGGCGCTGGATGGCCTCGCGCCCACCGGCGATGTGGTCCATCTCGGGCTTGAGCATGCGCGTCATGATGAAGTACAGCGCAAAGGTCAGCACGAGGGAATACGGCGCGCCAGCCACGAACCACTCGCCCCAGGTGATGGTCTGGCCGAACTGCTTTTCAATGAAGCCGATGGCCACCATGTTCTGTGCGGCGGCCGTCTTGATGCCGATGTTCCATACGCTGGCGGTTTGCGCGGCGGTGATCACCACCAGGGCTGCGAACTTACTGCGCCGGTCCGCGCCGAAGGCAGACAGAAAGCCCAGCATGATCGGCATGAGGCAGGCCACACGTGCCGTGGCGCTGGGCACGATGAACGACAGCAGAAAGCCCACCAGGATCGCGCCCATCGCCACGTGGTTGGCGCGCGCGGGCACGTACGAGAGCACCTGCAGCGCGATGCGCTTGTCCAACTGCGTGGCCGTCATGGCCGCGGCGATGAAGCAGGCGGCCGCCACCAGCACCACGGCGCTGTTGCTGAAGCCCCCCAGGGCATAGGGCAGCGCGGCGCGCGTGCCCATCATGGCGCCTGCCGCCTCCTTGCCTGGCACGGGGCTGATGGCCAGCAGGACGATCATCAGCGCGCCGATGACGACGGCGCTCACCGCATAGTCCAGCGCCTCGGTCATCCACAGGATCACCGCGAACGCGAGGACGGCCAGCATCATCTGCCCGGCCTGCGGCAGGCCCGGCAGCGCGGGCATGAAGGCAATGAGCAGCAGCACGGCGATGGCCACCCACAGGCCGGCACGTTGGGTGAGTGTGGAGCCGCCCGCGGGTGCGGGCGACGAGGGCAGCGCGGAGGCCGGGGATGACGTCATGGCAGCTTCCTTTCCTTGCAGTGCCCCAGCCTGGCCAGGGCTTGCAGTCATTGTGCGCCGCTGCCCCCATGCCTGGCGGGCAGGGCGGCCGCCTCCGTCGCACGTGCATGACTTGGGTCAAGGTTGCCGTCTGCGGCGCCAGTTCACGCCGGCGTGTAGCGCCCGGGCGGGGTGCGGAACGCTACATTGAGCCGGTTCCAGCCATTGATCGTGACGATGGCCATCGACAGCTCCACGATCTCCGCTTCGCTGAACTGCGCGCGCACCTCGTCGTACACGGCGTCGGGCACCTGCGACTGCTCCAGGCGCGTGAGGGCCTCGGTCCAGGCCAGTGCGGCACATTCGCGCGCATCGAACACGCCGCTCTCGCGCCAGGCGCTGAGCAGGTGCAGCCGCCGGTCGCTTTCGCCATGCTCGCGCGCCTCGCGGGCGTGCATGTCGATGCAGAACGCGCAGCCATTGATTTGCGAGGCGCGCATCTTCACCAGCTCGTGCAACTGCACGGGTAGTTGCCCCGCATCGACGTGTTTTTGCAGGCCGTACATGGCGGCATAGCTTGCGGCGTGGCGAGGGAGGTTGATGCGGGGGGCTGAGGACATGGAAGGCCCCTTGCAGGGGGGAAAGGGGTGAACGCGGCGCCGCCGCGCAGACGGTGCCGGGCGAAGCGCGCAGGCCTACAGGCCGCGCAGCTTGTCGGGGTTGAGGACGGAATACACCGCGTGGATGTGTACGCCGTCGGTCTCGAAGGCCATGACGGCGCGCACGCCGCCCGCGTCGCGCAGCAGCAGCCCGGGGCCGCCGTTGACGTCCATCGCCTCCATGGTCTGGTGGCTCAGGTAGAGGCGCCACACCGACGCGGCCAGGCGTGCGATCGCACGCGGCCCGTGCAGCAGCTTGGCGGCCGCGCGCACCTTGCCGCCGCCGTCGGCGGTCCACTGCGCATCCTCGGCGAACAGCGCCAGCAGCGCCGCATGGTCCTGCGTGCGCATGGCCTGCACGAAGCGCTCCACCAGCGCACGCGACGCCTCGGGTGTGGCCGTGAAGCGCGCCCTGCGCTGGCGCACCTGGGTGCGCGCACGGTGCACCAGCTGGCGGCAGGCGGCCTCGCTCTTGCCCAGCACGCTCGCCACCTCGGGGTAGTCGCTGTCGAACACGTCGTGCAGCAGGAAGGCGGCGCGCTCGTCGGGCGTGAGGCGCTCCAGCACCACGAGCAGCGCGACGGACAGGTCGCTGGCCAGTTCGGCGCGTGCATCGGCGGCCGGGGCGCTGTCGCCGGCGATCCACGGTTCCGGCAGCCAGGGCCCGTCATAGGCCGTGCGTTCGATGCGCGCGGCGCGCAGCCGGTCCACGCACAGCCGGGTGACGGTGGTGATCAGCCAGGCCTCGGCCGTCTGCACGCGCTCCAGGGCCGCCGCCTGCCAACGCAGCCAGGCATCCTGCAGCACGTCCTCGGCATCGGTGCGGCTGCCCAGCATGCGGTAGGCCACGCCCGCCAGGCGTGGGCGGTGCTGCTGAAAGGCGGCGAGGTGCTGGTCCATGGCGAGTGAGGTTGTCGCGTTCATGCCCCTAAGACGTGCGGCGCATGCATTGTGTGACGGGTGCCTTGAAAAAAATACGCGGCGCACCCCTGTGCGCGGGTGGGATGCGCAAATGTGCCTACAATCTCGCCCCGGCTCTGTTGCCACCATGGGTTCCCTCGCCCCCATCCAGGAACCTCCGCAACACCTGTAGCGCCGCACGCATCTGTGGGCTTGACGGCCTGCGTCGATGCAAATCCTTGGGGTGGCCCTGCCACCGCTGTGGTTTGCGCTTCGCGTCCCATCCCGATTCGCCGTGTGCTGATCCCTACAGGTATTGCAGAGGTTCCATCCAAAAAGGACTGCCATGACCTCGCTGAAGGCACCATCGCGCGTGCCGTTGTACCTCTCCCTCTTGGTGGCGTTCCATATCGCCATCGTCATCGCCAGCAACTACCTGGTGCAACTGCCCATCAATTTGCTGGGCTTTCACAGCACCTGGGGGGCGTTCAGCTTCCCGTTCATCTTTCTGGCCACCGACCTGACGGTGCGGCTCATCGGCAAGGCCGAGGCGCGCCGCGTCATCACCCGCGCCATGCTGCCGGCGCTGGTGGCCTCTTACGTGGTGGGCGTGCTGTTCCATGACGGCCGCTTCAACGGCTGGGCCGCGCTGGGTGACTTCAACACCTTCGTGTTCCGAATCGCCTTTGCCAGCTTTGCCGCCTATGTGTTGGGGCAACTGCTGGACATCCAGGTGTTCGACCGTATCCGCCAGAGCAGCCGCTCGTGGTGGCTGGCGCCTGCGGCGGCGTCGGTGTTCGGCCAGGCGCTGGATACGGCGGCGTTCTTCTCCATCGCCTTCTGGCGCAGCCCCGACGCGTTCATGGCCGCCCACTGGGGCGAAATCGCCGTGGTGGACTATGTCATCAAGCTGGCCGTGAGCCTGCTGTTCTTCGTGCCGGCCTACGGCGTGGCGCTGGCCGCCATCGTGCGCAGCATGCGCGAGGGCGCGGCCCCGCTCGCGACCGCGCCATGAGCCGCTTGCCGCAGCGGCGCGCGCTGGTGCTGCTGTCGGGCGGGCAGGACTCCGCGACCTGCCTGGCCTGGGCGCTGGCGCGCTATGGGCATGTGGAAACCCTGGGCTTTGACTACGGGCAGCGCCACCGCGTCGAGCTGGACTGCCGGCAGCGGCTGATCGACGGGGTGCGCGCCCTGCCGTGGCCGGGACAGTTGGGGCCGGACCACATGCTGACGGTGGACGTGCTCGCGCAACTGGGCGGCAGCGCCATGACCGATGACGTGGCCATCGCCATGCAGGCGGACGGTTTGCCCAACACCTTTGTGCCGGGGCGCAACCTGCTGTTCTTCACCCTGGCGGCGGCGCTGGCCTATCGGCGCGGGCTGGATGTGCTGGTGGGCGGCATGTCCGAGACCGACTATTCCGGCTACCCCGACTGCCGCGACAGCACGCTGAAGGCGCTGCAGGTGGCGCTGAGTCTGGGCGTGGACCGCCCGCTGACGCTGGAAACTCCGCTGATGTGGCGCAGCAAGGCCGACACCTGGGCCCTGGCGCAGCGGCTGGGCGGCGACGCCCTGGTCGAACTGATCCGGTGTGAGTCACACACCTGCTACCTGGGCCAGCGCGGCGACCTGCACGCCTGGGGCCACGGCTGCGGCGGCTGCCCCGCTTGCGAACTGCGCGCACAGGGGTGGGAGCAGTGGACCGCGCAGCGCTCTTTGAACGGCGCATAAAAAAACACCCGGCATGCCTGCCGGGTGGTTGCTTCTGTTTTTATAGCTGCTAGCGCCCGTCCATCAAGCGCTAGAGGCCTGTTTGATGCTTATTTTTTCTTCGCGCCGCCGTCTTCCAGCTGCGCCAGCGCGGCATTGCCGCCCAGCGACAGCAGGCCGGCGCGTGCATACACGCCCAGCTTGCCGCGCGTGTCGGAGATGTCCAGGTTGCGCATGGTCAACTGGCCGATGCGGTCCAGCGGGCTGAACGGCGCGTCTTCCACCTTTTCCATCGACAGGCGCTCGGGCGCGTAGGTCAGGTTGGGCGACTCGGTGTTCAGGATGGAGTAGTCGTTGCCGCGGCGCAGCTCGAGCGTCACGGTGCCGGTCACGGCGCGCGCCACCCAGCGCTGGGCCGTCTCGCGCAGCATGATGGCCTGGGGGTCGAACCAGCGGCCCTGGTACAGCAGGCGGCCGAGCTTCAGGCCGTTCAGGCGGTACTGCTCGATGGTGTCTTCGTTGTGGATGCCGGTGACCAGGCGCTCGTAGGCGATGTGCAGCAGCGCCATGCCGGGGGCTTCGTAGATGCCGCGGCTCTTGGCTTCGATGATGCGGTTCTCGATCTGGTCGCTCATCCCTAAGCCGTGGCGGCCGCCGATGCGGTTCAATTCCAGGAACAGCTCCACAGGGTCGGCGATCTCCTTGCCGTTCACGGCCACGGGTTGCCCCTCGTCGAAGGTGACCGACACTTCTTCGGCCGGCACGTCGACTTCGGGCCTCCAGAACGCCACGCCCATGATGGGATTGACGATGCGGATGCCGCTGCTGAGGAACTCCAGGTCCTTCGCCTCGTGCGTGGCGCCCAGCATGTTGCTGTCGGTGCTGTACGCCTTTTCGGCGCTCATCTTGTAGCCGAAGCCTTCCTTGGTCATGAAGGCCGACATCTCGGCGCGCCCGCCCAGCTCGTCGATGAACTTCTGGTCCAGCCAGGGCTTGTAGATCTTCAGCGCGGGGTTGGTAAGCAGGCCGTAGCGGTAGAAGCGCTCGATGTCGTTGCCCTTGAAGGTGGAGCCGTCGCCCCAGATGTGGACGTCGTCTTCCTTCATCGCGGCCACCAGCATGGTGCCCGTCACGGCGCGACCCAGCGGCGTGGTGTTGAAGTAGGTGATGCCACCGGTGCTGATGTGGAAAGCTCCGGCCTGGATGGCGGCAATGCCCTCGTGCGCCAGCTGCGTGCGGCAGTCGATCAGGCGGGCCTTCTCGGCGCCGTATTCCATGGCCTTGCGGGGGATCTCATCGTAGTCGGCTTCGTCAGGCTGGCCCAGGTTGGCGGTGTAGGCGTAGGGCAGGGCGCCCTTGTTCTTCATCCAGCGCAGCGCGGCGCTGGTGTCGAGGCCGCCCGAGAAGGCGATGCCGACCTTCTGGCCGACGGGGAGGTGTTGCAGGATGGTTGCCATGGGATTCTCTTGAAAATTGATAGCTGCCCGCGCTTGTGTGATAAGCGTTGGAGGCTTAAAACATGCTCAGCCGTAGTGGCAGATGTAGTGGAAGGCCTCGGTCACGCGGATGTTGAATTTGGAATTGCCCGGCACGCTGAACTTCTCGCCCGCGCCCACCTTGACCCAGGCGTCGGTGCCGTCCAGCTGGTATTCGCAGGATCCGCCCACGCATTCCATGATCTCGGGTGCGCCCGTGCCGAAGGTCAACGTGGCCGGCAGCACCACACCCACCGACTTCTTCGTGCCATCGGGGTACGTGAGGTTGTGGCTCACGCACTTGCCGTCAAAGTACACATTGGCCTGGGTGGTGACGGAAACACCGTCGATTTTTTCGGTGGTCATGGATGGGGGACGCAGAGGATGGGACAAACCATCAATTCTAGAGCCTGCGCGTGCCGGCGCGCCCCGTGCGGGCGCGGGGCGGCGTTGGCCCCGCAGCAACGAAAAAGGACTCCGAAGAGCCCTTTAGCATGTGCCGTCTGCGTGCTGGCCGCCAGGCCGTGGCGCTCTGCTCAGCGCCAGTAACGGTCGTGGTAGCGGGGCGGGCGGTAGGGATGGCCATAGTTGTCGCGGTATTCGATCACGGTGACGGGCGGCTCCACGATGTAGGCCGGCGGGCCCGGCTGGGTGGACACCACCACGCCCGGCTGCGCATAGCCGCCGGAATAGGTAGGAGAGTAGGTGGGGCCGTAGGTGGGCGGGTATCCGGCGGGAGCGCGCGACACTCCCGGCACCGCCGGCTGCACGGTGAGTGGAATCCACGCGCCTGGGTCCGTCTGCGTGCGCGTGTTGTAGTGCCGGCCGGCGTATTCGTAGACCACGTCGTAGCCGACGATCTGGTTGTCGTAGTAGGTTTCGGTCGTGCAGCGCTGCACGTTCTGGTAGCCGGGGCGGCCACCCTCGATCTGGTTGCCCAGCACCGCGCCACCAATCACACCCAGGGCCGTGGCCGCGGCGCGGCCGCTGCCGCCGCCGATGGCGTTGCCCGCGGCGCCGCCGGCAATCGCGCCCAGCACCGCGCCCGCGCCGGAGGTGGGGCGGGCGCCGCTGTAGATGGTTTCGTTGCCGCAGACCTGCTGCGGAATCGCGATCTGCTCGGTGATGGGCGTGGCCGACAGCACGCGGCCCTGTTCCTGCGCCTGGGCGGCCAGCGCGGCCGTGGCCAGGGCCGCGAGGACAAAAATCTTGTTCATGGGCAAAAGCTCCTTTCGGTCGGCCTACAACGCACCGAACCTGCAGGAAGTTTCAGCCCGGCGCGTCAACACACCCGCGCCGACCCGTAAATCTGCGTAAAGATGTGTTGCCTCATGCCTTGGAGTGGCTGGCCGCGCGTGCGTTCCATGCCTCGGGGCTGAAGCCCACCGTCACGTCACCCGCGGGGCCGCCCTGCCACTCGACCACGGGCCGCTTGATGACCGAGGGCTGCTCGCACATCAGCGCGGCCGCGCTGCGGGCGTCCGTCACGCCGGCCTGCACGGTCGCGTCCAGCTTGCGCCAGGTCGTGCCCTGGCGGTTGAGCAGCTTCTCCCAGCCCACGGCAGCCATCCACGCGGGCAGGCGCTCGGCGGGCACGCCTTGCTTCTTGAAGTCGTGGAACTGGTAGGCCAAGCCTTGCTCCTGCAGCCAGGCGCGGGCCTTCTTGACGGTGTCGCAGTTGGGAATGCCGTAGACGATGATCGTGGGGGTACTCATGGCCCGGGATCATCGCGCAAGCCCGGCTCGGCGACAATTCACGGGCTATGCACATTCCTCCGCAGACACTGGAAGGCTGGCTTCGCCACTGCGAGCAGCTGCACCCCAAGAACATCGACATGGGCCTGGAGCGCGTGGGCGAGGTGGCGCGCCGCCTGGGGCTGCGCTTCAACTGCCCCGTGATCACCGTGGCGGGCACCAACGGCAAGGGCTCGACCTGCGCCATGCTGGAGGCCGTGGCCCTGCAGGCCGGCTACCGTACGGGGGTCTATACATCGCCCCATCTGGTGCATTTTGAGGAGCGTTGCCGCATCCGTGGCGAGATCGTCGATGCCGCATCGTTGGTGGCCAGCTTTGAGGCGGTGGAGCGGGCGCGCACGCAGAACGGCAACGAGGTCACGCTGACCTACTTCGAATTCACCACGCTCGCCATCCTGCGGCACATGAGCCTGTCGCTGCTGGACGTGGCCATCCTGGAGGTGGGGCTGGGCGGGCGGTTGGATGCCACCAACATCATCGACGCCGACTGCGCGGTGATCACCAGCGTGGACATCGACCATGTGGAGTTCCTCGGGCCTGACTGCGA
Organism: Diaphorobacter sp. J5-51; assembly: GCF_001023515.1. NCBI lineage: Bacteria > Pseudomonadati > Pseudomonadota > Betaproteobacteria > Burkholderiales > Comamonadaceae > Diaphorobacter > Diaphorobacter sp. J5-51. Next base: position 64,042 of record NZ_JSYI01000072.1, read on the forward strand.
GACCATCGGCCGCGAGAAGGCCGGCATCATGCGCACCGGCCGTCCCGTGGTGGTGAGCGACCCCATGCCGCCGCAGAGCGTGATCGACCATGCGCGCGAGATCGGCGCCGACCTGTGGCGCTTCGGGCAGGACTTCAATTTCTCGGGGGACAAGCAGCAGTGGGCCTGGGCCGGGCGCGGGCGCCGCTACGCGGGCCTGGCGTATCCGGCGCTGCGGGGCGCCAACCAACTGGTCAATGCCTCGGGCGCACTCGCTGCGCTGGAGGCAGTGCGTGAACGCCTGCCCATCAATGCGCAGGCGGTGCGCGCCGGCCTGGCGCTGGTGGAACTGCCGGGGCGCTTCCAGATCGTGCCGGGCCAGCCCACGCTGGTGCTGGACGTGGCGCACAACCCGCACTCGGTGGCGGCGCTCACGGCCAATCTGGACGCCATGGGCTACTTCCCGACCACGCACGCGGTGTTTGGCGCCATGGCCGACAAGGATCTGGCGCCCATGCTGGCCAAGGTGGGGCCGGTGATCGACCGCTGGTATTTCACCGACCTGCCCACGCCGCGCGCCGAGACGGCCGCCAGCCTGCAGCAGAAATGGAATGCGCTGCAGATGGTGGCCGGAGGGCGCCGTGAGGTCGCCACCAGCCTGCACGCCAACCCCGAGGAGGCGCTGCGCGCGGCCGTTGAGGCCGCGGACCCCGCTGATAGAATTGTGGTCTTTGGCTCGTTCTACACGGTGGGTGGCGTGCTCCAGCATGGGGTGCCGCGCCTGCAGGCCAAGCATCTGGGCGCATAACGAGTCCGCACTCCATGGCATTTTTCAAGTTTCGTTGGCCTGGCCGGCAGGAGCCGTCAGGCGACACCAACAAACCCGCCAAGCGCTCACGCACTCCGCAGGCCGAGAGCATCGAGGAAATGCGCCGACGCGCGCGCCACCGCCTGCTGGGCGCGGCAGTGTTGGTGCTGGTGGGCGTGGTGGGCTTCCCCCTGCTGTTCGACACCCAGCCGCGGCCGGTCCCGGTGAATGTGGCGATGGACATTCCCGATCGCCACAAGGTGGCTCCGCTGGTGGTGCCGCAGCAAGAGGCCAATACACCCCGCGCCGCGGAGCCGGCGACTTCCGGCCTGGATGCGGGCGAGGAAGTGGTGGCGTCCCGCCCACGCAGTGCGCCAGCGGCCTCGCAGCCCGCTGCGCGTGTGGAACCCAAAGTGCCGGCTAAGGCGGAAACCCCGGCGGAATCCAAGCCCGAGCCCAAACCGGAACCCAAGCCCGCGCCCAAGGCAGAGGCCAAACCGGAATCCAAACCAGAACCCCGGCCCGATCCCAAGCCTGCGCGCCAGGACGATGCTGCGCGCGCCCGCGCACTGCTCGAAGGCCGCAACCCGCAACCCAGCGCCGCGCCCGCCGCTGCGCGCGAGGAGCAGGGCCGCTTCATCGTGCAGGTAGGCGCCTTCGCGGACGCCGACAAGGCGCGCGAGGTGCGCGATCGGTTGGAGCGCTCCGGCCTCAAGACCTATACCCAGGTGGTGGACACCAAGGATGGCAAGCGCACGCGCGTGCGAGTGGGTCCGTTCACCAGCCGGGCAGAGGCCGACAAGGCGGCCGGCCGCGTCAAGGGCGCGGGGCTGTCCGCGTCGGTGTTGGCGCTGTAGGCCGGCTGGCGGGCTGGGGCGGCGGTTTCAAAGGTTGCGCATGGCGGCGCTGGACTGGATCTTCCTGGTGGTGCTGTGCGCGTCGCTGCTGATCGGTGCATGGCGCGGGCTGGTGTTCGAGTTGCTGTCGCTGGCCGGCTGGGTGGTGGCGTTTTTTGCCGCGCAATGGTTCGCGGACGATATGGGCGCGCTGCTGCCCATGGGGCAGGCGGATGCCACCTGGCGCCATGTGGCGGGCTTCGCGGTGGTGTTCGTCGGTGCGGTGTTTGCGTGTGGGCTGGTGGCGTGGCTGCTCAAGAAACTGGTCGAGGCGGTGGGCCTGCGGCCCGCGGACCGGGCGCTAGGGGCACTATTTGGCGTGCTGCGCGGCCTGGTGCTGCTGCTGGCCGTGGTGCTGGTGGCCGGCTGGACGCCGATGCAGGATGCGCCGTGGTGGAAGGAATCGCAGGCCGCCCCCCTGCTGCAGGGGGCGCTCAAGGGGTTGAGGCCCGCGCTGCCGGATGAACTGGGCCGCCATCTGCCTTCCTAGCGGGCTTGGCGGCGCGGCCGCGGTGAGTGATGTGTGTGATCGGCGGGAAACCCCGCCGCCAAAACTGGAACGAAACTATGTGTGGAATTGTCGGCGTGGTCAGCACGGCCCCCGTGAATCAGCTGATCTATGACGCCTTGCTGCTGCTGCAGCACCGGGGACAGGACGCCGCGGGCATCGTCACGCAGGAAGGGCGCAAGTTCTTCATGCACAAGGCCAAGGGCATGGTGCGCGACGTGTTTCGCACGCGCAACATGCGCGCACTGCCCGGCACCATCGGCCTGGGGCAGGTGCGCTATCCCACGGCGGGCAATGCCTCCAGCGAGGAGGAGGCCCAGCCGTTCTACGTGAACGCGCCGTTCGGCATCGTGATGGTGCACAACGGCAACCTCACCAACGCCAAGCAGCTGCGCGGCGAGCTGGCCGACACCGACCACCGCCACACCAACACCGAGAGCGACTCCGAAGTGCTGCTCAATGTGCTGGCGCATGAGCTGGCGCGCGCCACCAGCGGCGCGCCGCTGCAGTCCGAGGACGTATTCAAGGCCGTGCGCGCGGTGCACAAGCGCGTCAAGGGCTCCTATGCCGTGATCGCGCTGATCGCGGGCTATGGCCTGCTGGCATTCCGCGACCCGTTCGGCATCCGCCCGCTGTGCATGGGCCGCGGCGCGGACGGCACCGTGATGCTGGCGAGCGAATCCGTGGCGCTGGAGGGCACGACCCAGGTGCTGGACCGTGACGTCGCGCCCGGCGAGGCCGTGTTCGTGCACGCTGACGGCCGCGTGGAAACCCAGCAGTGCGCCGAGAACCCGCACCTCAACCCCTGCGTGTTCGAGTACGTGTATTTGGCGCGTCCCGACTCGGTGATGGACGGCATCTCGGTCTACCAGGCGCGGCTGAACATGGGCGAGACGCTGGCCAAGCGCGTGATCTCCACCGTGCCTCCCAGCGAGATCGACGCCATCATCCCCATCCCCGAATCCAGCCGCCCCAGCGCCATGCAGCTCGCGCAGCTGCTGGGCATTCCGTACCGCGAGGGCTTCGTCAAGAACCGCTACGTGGGCCGCACCTTCATCATGCCGGGGCAGGGCGTGCGCAAGAAGTCGGTGCGCCAGAAGCTCAACGCTATCGGCAGCGAGTTCAAGGGCCGCAAGGTGCTGCTGGTAGACGACTCCATCGTGCGCGGCACCACCTCCAAGGAGATCGTGCAGATGGCGCGCGACGCCGGCGCGGTAAAGGTCTACCTGGCTTCTGCCGCGCCGCCGGTGCGCCACCCCAATGTCTATGGCATCGACATGCCCACGCGCTCCGAGCTGGTCGCGCACGGCCGCACGGTGGAGGAGATCCGCCAGCTGATCGGCGCCGACGCACTGATTTACCAAGACGTCGAGGCCATGAAGCAGGCCGTGGGCAAGATCAACCGCAAGGTGGAGGGGTTCGAGGCCTCGTGCTTCGACGGCGTGTACATCACCGGCGACATCTCCGACGAGGAAGTGACGGCGCTCAACGAGGGCCGCAACCGGGGTGGTGAAGAGGAGCAGGAAGACACCTCCCGTCTGTCCCTGCCCAACGCCCAGGAGGCGTGAGTACACTCGCGCTCATCAAAAAGATGAGCGCCTTGCGCTTGTTTGTACTGGGTTTCAAGGTAAAAAATGCCTGAAGTCCAGGTGTAGCAAGCGCTACCAGCTCCTAATTTTTAGAACAAGGACCGCCACCGTGACCGATCAACCCCTGCCCGAGGGGCTGCGCCCTGAGACCCTCGCCGTTCGCGAGGCCGTCGCGCGCAGCCAGTGGGGCGAGCACAGCGAGGCGCTGTACATGACCAGCAGCTTCGTGCAGAGCGACTGCGAAAGCGCCGCACGCCGCTTCGCCAACGAAGAGCCGGGCTACACCTACACCCGCACCGCCAACCCCACGGTCAGCAGCTTCGAGCGCCGCCTGGCGGCCATGGAGGGCACGGAATGCGCGGTGGCCACCAGCACCGGCATGTCGGCCATCCTGCTGATGGCGCTCACCGTGCTCAAGAGCGGCGACCACGTGGTGGCCTCGCAGTCCATGTTCGGCTCCACGCTCAAGCTGCTCGGGTCGGAGATGGCGCGCTTCGGCGTAGAGACGACCTTTGTCTCGCAGACCGACCTGCAGTCGTGGGAGGCGGCCATCCGCCAGAATACCCGCTTGCTGTTTGCCGAGACACCGACCAACCCGCTGGGCGATCTGTGCGACATCGCCGCACTGGCGCAGATCGCGCATGCGCGCGGCCTGCTGTTGGCGGTGGACAACAGCTTCTGCTCGCCCGCGCTGCAGCGCCCGGCGCAATTGGGCGCTGACCTGGTGGTCTACTCGGGCACCAAACTGCTGGACGGCCAGGGCCGCGTGATGGCGGGCGCCGTGTGCGGCACCACCGCGCTGGTGGACAAGGTCATGGGCACCTTCATGCGCAGCGCGGGGCTGAACCTGTCGCCGTTCAATGCATGGGTCGTGCTCAAGGGGCTGGAGACGCTGTCGCTGCGCGTGCGCGCGCAAAGCGCTGCGGCTTTGGAACTGGCGACCTGGCTGGCCACACATCCCAAGGTGGCGCGCGTGCACTATTCGGGCCTGGCTAGTCATCCGCAGCATGCATTGGCCATGCGCCAGCAGGGCGGCATGGGCGGGCCGGTGCTGGCGTTCGACGTGGTGGGACAAGGCGCGGCGCAGTTGCGCGCGAATGCCTTCCACGTCATCGACAGCACGCGCGTGTGCTCCATCACCGCCAATCTGGGCGACGTGAAGACCACCATCACCCATCCGGCCAGCACCTCGCACGGGCGCCTCACGGAAGAGCAGCGCCAGGCGGCCGGCATCGGCCAGGGGCTGATCCGCGTCTCCGTAGGCCTGGAACATATCGACGATCTGAAGACCGACCTTTGCCGAGGCCTGGACACCCTGCCATGACACAACAACAAGTACGCACCCGTTTCGCCCCGTCGCCCACGGGCTTCATCCACCTGGGCAACATCCGTTCCGCGCTCTATCCCTGGGCCTTCGCGCGTGCCAACGACGGCGTGTTCATCCTGCGCATTGAGGACACTGATCTGGAGCGCTCCACCCAGGCCTCGGTCGACGTCATCCTGGAGGGCATGTCCTGGCTGCAGCTCGACCATGACGAGGGCCCGTACTACCAGATGCAGCGCATGGAGCGCTACAAGGAAGTCCTGGCCCAACTGCAGGCTGCAGGCCATGTCTATCCCTGCTACATGAGCGTGGAAGAGCTCGACGCCTTGCGTGAGCGCCAGATGGCTGCGAAGGAAAAGCCCCGCTATGACGGCACCTGGCGCCCCGAGCCCGGCAAGGTGCTGCCGCCCGTGCCGGAAGGTGTCAAGCCCGTGCTGCGCTTCAAGACGCCCCAGGGCGGCGTGGTTGGCTGGGACGACAAGTGCAAGGGTCGCATCGAGTTTCAGAACAGCGAGCTGGACGACCTGGTCATCGCGCGCCCGGACGGCACGCCCACCTACAACTTCTGCGTTTGCGTGGACGACATGGACATGCGCATCACCCACGTGATTCGCGGCGACGACCATGTGAACAACACACCGCGCCAGATCCACATCTTCGAGGCCCTGGGCGCCACGGTGCCCGTGTTTGCCCACCTGCCCACCGTGCTCAACGAGCAGGGTGAGAAGATGAGCAAGCGCAACGGTGCCAAGGCCGTGACGCAGTACCGCGACGAGGGCTATCTGCCCGACGCCATGGTCAACTACCTGGCCCGATTGGGCTGGAGCCATGGCGATGACGAGATCTTCAGCCGCGCGCAATTCCTGGAATGGTTCAACCTGGATCACCTGGGCCGCAGCGCCGGCCAGTTCGACGAGGCCAAGCTGCGCTGGGTGAACGCACAGCATCTCAAGGCCATGGAAGATGCGCAGTTGGCAGCACTCGTGCGGCCCTTCGTCGTGCAGGCGGGTGTTCCAGAGGCGCAGTTGGATGCTGATGACCGCTTGCCGCGCATCTGCGCGCTGTTCAAAGACCGCTGCGAAACGCTGGTGGACCTGGCACGCTGGGCGCGCGTGTTCTATGTGGACGCCATCGAGCCCGATGCAGACGACTTCGCGAAGCACGTGACTGAAACCGCCACACCGGCGCTCGACGCGTTTGCCGCCGCCATGGAGACCGTGGCGTGGAACAAGGACGCAATCAACGCTGCGATCAAGGATGTCCTCAAGCAGCTGGGTTTGAAGATGCCGCAACTCGCAATGCCCGTGCGGGTGCTGACCATGGGTACCGCGCATACGCCGTCGGTGGATGCCGTGCTCGAACTGCTGGGTCGCGAAAAAATCCTCGCGCGATTGAAAAGTCGTTAAAAACCTGTCTATAATTCAAGGCTCAGGTGATGACGACAGATAAGAAATTAAATGTCGAAGTCAAAGGGGGTATAGCTCAGCTGGGAGAGCGCTTGCATGGCATGCAAGAGGTCAGCGGTTCGATCCCGCTTACCTCCACCACCTGATGATTTGAACGGAAGTTCTTAGGTTTTGACCCTATCGTCTAGAGGCCTAGGACATCACCCTTTCACGGTGAGTACCGGGGTTCGAATCCCCGTAGGGTCGCCAAGTTTGGCTGCACTTGATTCGCAAGAATGCAAGCAGCTACCGACGCGGAGTGGTAGTTCAGTCGGTTAGAATACCGGCCTGTCANAGATTTGTTGGTTTACAAGTTTCTAGGTTTTGACCCTATCGTCTAGAGGCCTAGGACATCACCCTTTCACGGTGAGTACCGGGGTTCGAATCCCCGTAGGGTCGCCAAGTTTTGTGGCACTTGGCTCGGTTGCATTAGCAGCAGGGCAAAAGTCACACCGACGCGGAGTGGTAGTTCAGTCGGTTAGAATACCGGCCTGTCACGCCGGGGGTCGCGGGTTCGAGTCCCGTCCACTCCGCCACAGACTTCTGTAAGTCGTTGATTTGAAAAAGCTTTTTAGCTTACAAGGCAACGACTCACAAGTCAACTCACAACGCCGCAACGGTTTCCGTTTGCGGCGTTTGTCTTTGTGCCGTCGCGTGCGCGTGGCAAGTCGCTGTACTGCATGTCCTGCGAGTAGCACGCCGCTTCTGTTGCTGTCTGGCAAAGTTTTTTCGTTGTGCTGGCGCAGCCGCCCCGCACTATGCTGAAAAAAGCCACCGCCACTCCACGAGCTGTTGCGGTCGGCCAGTTGCCACGGCATAGCCCCTCGATCTGATACCCCTTGAACACTCGTTGTTCTGGTCGTCATCGACCGGAAGGCTTTGCCGTGCGCGTTTGTTTTGTTCAGCTTTTGGAGATCATCATGGCAAGCACTCCCGCCACTAACACCGCAGCACCTGCTGCATCGTTCAAACCCTTCTTTCAACGCATCAGCCAGGGCGATGACCGCCACGCCGATGTGCTGGCCTGTTGTGCCATGCTTTGCAACAAGAGCCTTGCCGACATCTTCAAACAGGCGGAAACCCTCGGACTGCCCAAGGTTGGCCCCTATTGGCTGTATGCAGATGGTGATTTCATCGCCCGTTTGTTGGCGGCGCATGGACTGGTCGCAACGGTCTGGAAGGAGGCCAAAAGCTACAACGACCTTTCCGAGGTTTCCTTGGCGCTTGTTTCTTACGATGAATCGTATGAGGTAGGCCGTGCCGTGATCTATCACCGTAACACCTCAGCCGACGCCAAGACGGCCCAGCCGTATGTGGTTGATCCCTACCCACACACTGACAGCAAGCTCCATGTGCGTATGGGAACTGCTGCCCTGGCAGAGCTGCCGCCGTCCTGGTATATCGGCGTGACCCAGATGAACAAGACTGCCGGGAAGTGAGCGATGCAAGCGGGCTGCTTGGCTGAGCCATTCGCCGATCTACTTTTTCGAGAGCTGCGCAAGATCGAGCTGGTTGATCCGTGGCGAGTGGCTGGACACCCTGCCGGTCTGACGAGAAGCAGTCTGCTTGCAGGGGCTATGGCGTTGCACCTCGGTGATCTGGCTTTGATTTGCTCCTCACCGCTTCGTTACGCCCGCAGGGAATCGGGTACTGCCATCGCCGCGTGGAGCGGCAACGGGTTGTTGTCCTTGGGCTATCGCGTCAGCGTTGTGCCCACCGAGGATACAGATATGGTGCTACCGACTGGAACATGCGGCCTGACGGTGAGCGCCAAAGACCTGCGATTGCGTGGCCTGCTGGGGCCTGAGCCACCGCTCATGCTCCTGCAACGCCTGACGGAAGACGAGGGCGTCGGAACGATTCAACTGCGAGTTGCTGGCGCGGACTGGTTCCAACTGCTCTACCGGCGTGATCTGGATGGTGCCATCGAGTTCTCTCCGGTTGGCGACCTGCACCGCATCGAAATGATTGCGGTCAATAGCCCAGAGGACGAATTCGGCTGGCTGCACCCTGCCAGCTCGTATCCGTTTGTGCTGGATGGGCGGTACTGGCGGACAGCACACCCCCGAGATTGGCCGTGGCCTCTGGCGCGGGAGTGGCGGAGTCAAACGGCCAGCACTGAGTATCGGCGGATCATGAAGGCGGCACTGCTGGCGCGGTTCGAGCAGCACCCAACATTGCGCCGGAGACTGCTGGCGCTGCAATGCACAGTCTCGGTGGCCGGTGTGCCTGCTGGTTTGATCGAGGAAGTAGCTTGCCTTCTCAGTAAGGAGCGTCCGGTCGAAGAGAGTTACGCCTGAGTCTCACGCTCGGGCAATGCCTGCATCAGATCGGCGGGGGCAACTCCAAGGCCGTGTGCAATGCGCCATACGTTGTACAGGCTCAGGTTGCGCTCACCGCGCTCCACTGCACCCACATAGTTGGCGTGCAGATCAGCACGATCCGCCAGCATTTCCAGCGTCAGTTGCTTTGCTACACGGAATTCCCGCAGCCGAGAACCAAACGCAGCTTGCACCCGGTCGCGCTCCAGCGCGAAGCGAGCTTCGAGCGGTTGCGGCTTGTTGACGATTACCCGGGTCATGCCGGGTAGTCTTTCAGTTCACATTCTATGAATCCACAAACTATCGGTTTGGTTTGATATGCTCATGAATTAACCAAACCGATAGTGTTCTTGAGGAGGAGTCATGAGTTCAAAATTTGCCTCAGTAGCAGCCACGCTGCTGATGGTCTGCGCGGTAGTGCCTGCCCATGCTGAACTGCGCCTGTCGTGCCCCGTGCAGTGGGAGCAGTTGAACGCCCTGCGCGGAGCCGACCTCAATGGCGCGGTCATGGGCGTCAAAGTGCGCGACTGGACCCCCGAGCAACTAGAACAAGTCCGGCGCAAGAGCGAGGAATGCAGCCATGCCGGTGCTGGTCCGGAATCCCTGCGCCGGGCAGAACACATGGATGGCGTCAGCCGTGTGTATCCCGCAGCCAAGCAGTTCATTGCGGAAAACGCCGATCGTGTCCAGCAGGAAAAGACCCGTGACCAGATCGGCTCGACGGTGCAGCAGTCCGACCTCAAGCAGGTCGTTACCTTGGACGCCAAGGGCCTGCCCAAGTCGATCACCATCATCTACGGCCCGACCGGCCGTGCCACCAAGAGCTGCGACACCCTCAGCGGCGGTATCGGTTATGCCACGGCGGAAAGCTACGGACAGGCCGTGCAGTTTGCCCGTATGTGCCAGCAGGTTAATGTGGAAGACACCCGCCACCGGACGTGCCGACACCTGGCCTG
>NZ_JSYI01000073.1:0-107319 GCF_001023515.1 Diaphorobacter sp. J5-51
CCGGGGTGGTCAGTTGCAGGGTTTCCAGGCCGCCGTCGACTTCGCGTGTGACGCTGACCTTGTCGCCGGCCACTTCGACCTTGCTGGCAAAGGTGGCCTGGGGCAGGTCGGCCAGGGCCGCCAGCATCTGGCCGGTCTGGTTGGCGTCGTCGTCGATGGCTTGCTTGCCCAGGATGATCAGGCCCGGTTGCTCTTTGTCCACCAGGGCCTTGAGCAGCTTGGCCACGGCCAGGGGTTGCAGCTCGGCATCGGTTTCCACCAGGATGCCGCGGTCGGCGCCAATGGCCATCGCCGTGCGCAGCGTTTCCTGGCATTGCGCCACGCCGCAGCTCACCGCGATCACTTCCGTGGCCACGCCTTTTTCTTTGAGCCGCACCGCCTCTTCCACGGCGATTTCGTCAAAGGGGTTCATGCTCATCTTCACGTTCGCGATGTCTACGCCCGTGCCGTCCGACTTCACCCGGACCTTCACGTTGTAGTCCACCACGCGCTTGACGGGGACCAAAACCTTCATTGCTGCGGCTCCTTCAATAGTTGATTGCTTGACGTTTACGTAAACCGGTCCATTCTATTGCGCACTGCAGCATTTCCGTCATGGAAACATGGTGCACAAGGCAAAAACGAACGATCGTGCTTTTTGACGATTATGCCAGTGCATTCATGGCAGGTCGAGGCCTACGCCGGTGGCAATGCCGCCGGCGCGACTCCGTCTTGCCCCGACGTCGAAGCCACGACATGCACCACGCGCTGCGGCTGTGCGATCTCGATACCCGCTGTGCGCAAGCCTTCCAGCACCGCGAGGTTGACGGCAGACCGCACGCTGGCAGTACCGGCAGCCGGATCATTGATCCAGTAATTGAGGTTGAACACCAGCCCGTCGGGCATGAAGTCGAGCAAGAAGGCTACGGGCGCCGGGTCGCCCAGCACGCGCGCTTGCGCACTCGCCGCAGCACACAGGATCTGCTGCACCTTTGCGGCATCGCTGCCGTAGGCGACGGTGATATTGGTCGTGAGGTTGAATTTGCGGTCGGACGCGGTCAGGTTTTCCACGCGCTGGGTGATCAGGCTTTCGTTGGGCACGATGGACTCGCGCCCGTTGCCCGCGCGGATCAACGTGTAGCGCGTCTTGATGTCCGTGATGCGGCCCTCGAAACCATCCACGCGCACGTTGTCCCCAATGCGCAGCGAGCGTTCCAGCAGAATCACGAAGCCGCTGACGTAATTGGCCGCCAGCTTCTGCAGGCCAAAGCCCAGGCCCACGCCCAGCGCACCGCCCAGAACCGACAGCGCGGTGAGGTCCACCCCCACAGCGGCCAGCGCCAGCAGCAACCCCACGAACAGCAGCAGCGCCCGCGTGGCATTCACCGCCACCTTGCGCATGGACAGGTCGGCCACCGCATGGTCGAGCACGCGCCGCTCGAAAGTCGACGCCGCCCACAGCGCAGCCACCAGCACCAGGACCGCGGACAGACCGCCTTGCAGCAGCGCCAGCAGGCTGACGCTGGACTTGCCGAACGCGATGCGGATGTCGTCCAGTTCCTGCAGCACGCGCGGCAGCAGCCCGGCGATCCACAAGGCGGCCACGCCCCAGGCCAGCCAGGAGAGCACGCGCTCCATCAGGCGCATCAGGCCTGAACGCGGAAACGCCATGGCCAGCACGCGTGCCACGAAGCGGATCAGCACCAGCGATGTGAACACCGGCACCCCCAGGCGCAGCAGGAAAACCGCTTGGTAATGCTCCATCACCACGCGCGCCGCATACACCAGTGCCAGCACCACCGCAGGAAACATCAACCCGTCCACGATGCGGCGGCCGAACCAGACCGACTCCGGCGGCTGTCCTCGACCGGCCCGCCGGCTCAGCCCATAAGCGAGTGCCACGCTACCGGTCAGCACCGCCAGTTCCAGCCACAGGCTGGACAGCCGGAAGTCGGCCGCCAGCCGTTCCCACCATTCCATCAGCGCGGCGCTCCTCGGCTCAGGCCTTATCAGCAGCCGGCTTCCAGGCCGGCTGACGCTTCTCTGCAAAGGCGCGCGCACCTTCTTGCGCGGCGTCGTCCATCATGTTGGTGGCCATGGTCTGGCCCGCCAGTTGGTACGCCGCGTCCAGGCCCAGTTCGCGTTGCTGGTACACCAGCGCCTTGCCCATGGCCACGGCCACACGGGGTTTCTGCAGAATGGACTGCACCAGCGACTCCACCTCGGCGTCCAGCGACTCGGGCGCCACCACGCGGTTGACCAGCCCCTGGTCCAACGCGGTGCGCGCGTCAATGAAGTCCCCGGTGAGCAGCATCTCCATGGCCCGCTTGGCCGGCACGTTGCGCACCAATGGCACGCTGGGCGTGGCGCAGAACAGGCCATAGTGGATGCCGCTGGTCGCAAAGGTCGCGTTTTCGCTGGCAACGGCCAGGTCGCACTGGGCCACCAACTGACAGCCCGCCGCCGTGGCCATGCCGTGCACACGCGCAATCACCGGTACGGGCAGCTTGTGGATGCTCAGCATCATGCGGCTGCACTGGGCGAACAGGCGCTGGTACCACGCCAAGTCCGGGTTGGCCGCCATATCCTTGAGGTTGTGGCCCGCACAGAAGGCCTTGCCAGCCGCGGCGAGCACCACCACGCGCACGCTGTCGTCGCGCGCAACATCGTCCAGTGCCTGCTGCAGTGCTGCCAGCATCTCGTGGCCGAGGGCGTTGAAGCGCGGCGCGTCATCCAGCGTGAGGGTGACCACGCCGCGATCGTCGCGCTGCACACGCAGTGGGCCGCCACCGGCCGCCGTGGAGGGGGAGGAAGTCATGGCGAAGTCTCCTGAGTACGAATACCGCGCGGCGCGCGCGGGGAAGAATCAAAGGTCTGCCAACACGCGCACATGGGCTTCCACGCTGCGCGCCAGCGGCCCCATCATGTAGCCGCCCTCAAGGCACGACACGATGCGGCCGCGGGCGAAGCGCCGGGCCACATCCTTGACGCGCATGGTGATCCAGGCGTAGTCCTGTTCGTTGAGGCCGAGCTGGCCCATGTCGTCCTCGCGGTGCGCATCAAAGCCCGCACTCACGAAGATCATCTCGGGCTTGAACGATTCCAGCCGCGGCATCCAGACCATGTCCACGATATCGCGCACCTCCATGCCCTTGGTGTAGGCGGGAACGGGCACGTTGAGCATGTTGGACGCCGGCTCCTGGTCCCCGCAGTACGGGTAGAACGGATGCTGGAAGATGCTCACCATGAGCGCGCGCGGGTCGCCGGCCAGGATGTCCTCCGTGCCGTTGCCGTGGTGCACATCGAAGTCCACCACCGCCACGCGCTTGAGGTTGTAGCGCTGCAGCGCGTACTTGGCGGCGATGGCCACGTTGTTGAAGAAGCAAAAGCCCATGGCCTTGGTGCGCGTGGCGTGGTGGCCGGGCGGGCGCACGCTGCAAAAGGCGTTCTCGATCTCTCCGGCCATCACCGCGTCGGTGGCGGCCAGTGCGGCGCCCGCGGCGCGCAGTGCGGCCGTCCAGGTGTGGCGGTTCATCGAGGTGTCCGTGTCCACCTGCACATAGGGCGGGCCGCCCGCGGCCTCTTCCTCGATCAGACGGTCGGACAGGCCGCGCAGCGCAGCCATGTGCATGCGGTCGTGGGCCAGCTCGATGTCGGCCAGGGAGGCCAGCGGTACCTCACAATGCTGCAAGGCATCGGCCACGCCGGTCACCAGCAGCCGATCCTCGATGGCGTCCAGCCGCGCCGGGCATTCGGGGTGTCCTGGGCCCATCTCGTGCTTCCAGCAGTCACGGTGGGTGTAATAGCCCGTCTTGCTCACAGTCATTCCCCGGTGTCTCAATCGTTTTCGGATAACGTCACGCCATGCATGCACAGCAGAAGATCAAGTCGCTTTTGGATCAGCTTAACACGGTGATCGTGGGCAAAACCGCGCAGGTACAGGACTGCGTGGCCTGCCTGCTGGCCGGCGGGCACCTGCTCATCGAGGACGTACCAGGCGTTGGCAAGACCACGCTGGCCCATGCGCTGGCACGCACCTTCGGCCTGCAGTTCGCGCGTGTGCAGTTCACGGCCGACCTGATGCCCAGCGACCTCACCGGCGTGTCGGTGTACGAGCGTGGCAAGGAGGCCTTCGTGTTCCACCCCGGGCCGGTGTTCGCCCAGGTGCTGCTGGCCGACGAGATCAACCGCGCCAGCCCCAAGACGCAAAGCGCGCTGCTGGAGGCCATGGAGGAAAAGCAGGTGTCGGTGGAAGGCGAGACGCGCGCCCTGCCCCACCCGTTCTTCGTGATCGCCACGCAGAACCCGCACGACCAGCTGGGCACCTTCGCATTGCCCGAGAGCCAGCTCGACCGCTTCCTCATGCGCATCTCGCTGGGCTATCCCGACCGTGGCGCCGAGCGCCTGCTGCTGGCCGGCAGCGACCGCCGCGACATGCTGGACGGCCTGCTGCCGCTGCTGTCGCTGGACGATCTGGCCGCACTGCAGCACCAGGTGCTGGCCGTGCACACGGCCGAGCCACTGCTCAACTATGTGCAGGATCTCATCGCCGCCACGCGCTCGGGCCGCTGGTTCCTGCAAGGCCTGTCGCCGCGCGCGGGCATCGCGCTGATGCGGGCGGCCAAGGCCCAGGCGCTCATCGAGGGGCGCGACTACGTGGCGCCGGACGATGTGCAGGCCATCCTGCCGCAGACCATTGCCCACCGCCTGGTGCCGGTGGGCGACTCCGGCCGCGGCGCCGTGGAGCAGGTGCGCGCCATGGTCGAGTCCGTTCCCCTGCCCTGACGCCATGCCCGCAGCATTCGAGCAGGCCGCACCGCCCGGTGCCGCGGCCCCGCGGCAGATGCCCTGGCGTGCCGTGGCCGCGCGCTGGCAGCGCTGGTGGCTGGCACGCCTGCGGCGCACCGACACGCTCACGCTCACGCAGGGCAACATCTACATCCTGCCTACAGGCGCGGGATGGATGCTGGCCCTCACGCTGCTGGTGCTGCTGGTGGCGTCCATCAACTTCCAACTCAACCTGGGCTACCTGCTCACCTTTCTGCTCGCCGGCAGCGTGGTGGTGGGCGTGCACCTGTGCCACGCCACACTGCGCGGACTCACGCTGCACCTGGTGCCGCCGCAGCCGCAGTTCCTCGGTGCTGGCGCGCTGCTGCAGGTACAGCTGCACAACCCGCGGCGCGCCACGCGCCACGGCATCGCGTTGGCGGTGCGCGGCGGCCAGGCCGCGGAATGGGCCTGGACCGACGTGCCCGCCGAAGGCTCCGCCACCGTGCGGGTGGCGTTCCAGCCCGCGCGGCGCGGGCTGCAGGACGTGCCCGTGCTGATGGCGGAAACCCGCTACCCGCTGGGCACGTTCCGCGTGTGGACGCTGTGGCAGCCCGCCGCGCAGCTGCTGGTCTACCCGCGCCCGGAGGTGGGCGCCCCTGCGCTGCCCGCCGGCGAGCCGCGCTCGGGCAGCGGCGGCCAGGCACCGGCGCGCGGCATCGGGGAATTCGATGGCGTGCGCGCGTACCGCCGGGGTGACCCGCTCAAGCTGGTGGTCTGGAAGAAAGCCGCCAAGTCGCTTGCCACCGGCACCGACGACCTGGTGAGCCGCGACACCCAGCAGGCGCAGCACCACGAACTCTGGCTGGACGGCGCCGCCACCGGCCTGCAGGACCCGGAGGCCCGCGTCTCGCGCCTCACGGCCTGGGTGCTGCAGGCCGACCGGCTGGGCGTGGAATACGGCCTGCGCCTGCCCGGCCAGCAGATTGCACCGGACAGCGGCGCCGCACACCGCCACCGCTGCCTGGAGGCACTGGCGCTGTGCTGATTCTGTGTTTGACATGAAAAAAGCACCTAGCCCACTACCAACAAGCGCGAACAGCTATTCATTCAATAGCAGACCCTATCGACGCGCGGGAGCCTCGACGTGAATCTGGCCCAGCGGCTTTCGCGCCTGCCGCGCGAAGCGCGCGACACCCTGTTCCTGCTGGCGGTGGTGGCCTGTTGCGTGGCGCCGCTGGCCGCGTACCTGCCGCTGTGGACCAGCGCGCTGGCCGCAGCGCTGCTGGCCTGGCGCGGCTGGCTGGCCGTGGGCGCGCGTGCCCTGCCGGGGCGCTGGATGATTGGCGCACTGCTTGCGGCGGCCGTGGCACTCACGCTGCTGTCGCACCGCACCATCGTCGGGCGCGACGCGGGCGTGACGCTGATCGTGGTGCTGCTGGCGCTCAAGACGCTGGAGCTGCGCGCGCGGCGCGATGCCATGGTGGTGTTCTTCCTCGGCTTCTTCACGCTGCTGGCCAACTTCTTCTTCTCGCAGTCGCTGCCCACGGCCGCCGCCCTGCTGGTGGCGCTGCTCGGGCTGCTCACCGCGCTGGTCAACGCCCACATGCCGGTGGGGCGGCCGCCGCTGGCGGCCTCCATGCGCACCGCCGCGCGCATGGCGCTGCTGGGCGCGCCCATCATGGTGGCGCTGTTCCTGCTGTTTCCGCGCATGGCACCGCTGTGGGGCGTGCCGGACGATGCGCGCTCGGGGCGCAGCGGCCTGTCGGGGGAGATGTCCATCGGCAGCATGGCGTCGCTGGTGCTGGACGACAGCGTGGCGCTGCGCGTGCGCTTTGACACGCCGGGCGGAGCCCCACCGCCGCAAAGCAGCCTGTACTTTCGCGGCCCGGTGCTCACGGCCTTCAACGGGCGTGACTGGTATGCGCTGTCGCAGCCCGAGGCGCGCGGCATCACCTGGGCCTACCCCACGCCGGCCAACCTGCAAATGCAGGGTGAGTCCGTGCGCTACGAGGTCACGCTGGAGCCCAGCCGCCGCCCCTGGCTGCTGACGCTGGACGCCGTGCAGGAGCGGCCCGAACTCCCACAGGGCACTGGCGCGATGATGTCGCCCGAACTGCTGTGGTCCGCCAGCCGGCCCATCTCCAGCGTGCTGCGCTACCGCGCCGAAAGCCACCTGCGCTTCACCCACGGCCCCACGCGGCGCACCTCCCTGCTGAACGGCTACGTGGAACTGCCCGCGGAGATGAACCCCCGCACCCTGGCCCTGGCCGAACAGATGCAGGCCGACCCCGCGATCGCGGCGCGCGTGGCCGCCAGCGGGGCACAGGCCTACATCGACGCCGCGCTGGCACGGCTGCGCACGGGCGGCTACACCTACACGCTGGAGCCCGGCGTGTACGGCGAGCACACCGCCGACGAGTTCTGGTTCGACCGCAAGGAAGGCTTTTGCGAGCACATCGCCTCGGCCTTCGTGGTGCTGATGCGCGCGCTGGACGTTCCGTCGCGCATCGTCACGGGCTACCAGGGGGGCGAGCTCAACGGTATCGACGGCTACTGGACCGTGCGCCAAAGCGACGCCCACGCCTGGGCCGAGGTCTGGCTGGAGGGCCGCGGCTGGGTGCGCGTGGACCCCACGGGGGCCGTGTCGCCGGGGCGCATCGGCCAGTTCCAGCGATTGCAGGCGCCACGCGGCGTGTTGGGCACCGCGATGGATGCAGTCGTCAACCCTTCGCTGGTACGCAGTCTGCGGTCGGTGTGGGAGGCCGTGAACAACGGCTGGAACCAATGGGTGCTGAACTACACCCAGGGGCGCCAGCTCGATTTGCTCAAGTCGCTGGGCATGCAGTCGCCCAGTTGGCAGGACCTGGTGCGCCTGCTGGGCCTGCTGGCCGCGCTGGCCGCCGCCGCGGGCGCAGGCTGGGCCCTGTGGGAGCGCAGCCGCCAGGACCCCTGGCAGCGCCTGCTGCTGCAGGCCCGCCAGCGACTGGCACACGCCGGCCTGCCGCTGCCACCCCACCTGCCGCCACGCACCATGGCCGCGCGTGCGCGCGCCGAACTGGGCGCCCCCGCCGAAGCCGCCGCGCAGTGGCTGCTGCGCGTGGAGCAGGCCCGCTACGCCCCCGAACCCCGCGCCCTGCTGGCCGACCTGCAGCGCGAATTGCGCCGCCTGCCCTGGCCCACCGCGCAGAATCCACGCCCCTCTGCCCCATGATTCGCACCCTTGCAAAAGCTACTTTTTTCATAGCTGTCAGCGCTTTACCCATAAGCGCTTTAGCCCAAAATCATTCTAAAAAGACAGCCACCAAGACGGCGGCCATCTACCACTATGCGCAACGTGCGCAGGCCATGCAGTTCGCAGACGATCTGGCAGAGCGGCGCGGGCTGGACCGCGAATGGGTGCGCCAGGCGATCGGGCAAGCGCGGCTGCTGCCCCAGGTGCCGCGCCTGGTGCTGCCGCCCGCGCGGGGTACGCCCAAGAACTGGGCGGCCTACCGTGCGCGCTTCGTGGAGCCCACGCGCATCCGCGCGGGCCTGCGCTTCTGGCAGGACAACGCCGAAGCGCTGGCACGCGCTGAAACGCAATACGGCGTGCCCGCCGAGATCATCGTGGGCATCATCGGCGTGGAGACACTCTACGGCCAGCACATGGGCAACCTGCGGGTGATCGACGCGCTGGCCACGCTGGCCTTCGACTTTCCCGACGCACACCCGCGCGCGGCCGAGCGGCGCGCGTTCTTCCAGCGCGAGCTGGAGCAGTTTCTGACCCTCATGGACCGCACGGGCATCGACCCGCACACCCCGCGCGGCAGCTACGCGGGCGCCATGGGTCTGGGGCAGTTCATGCCGTCGAGCTGGTCGCGCTACGCGGTGGATTTCGACGGCGACGGCCGCATCGACCTGTGGCGCAGCGCGCAGGACGCCATCGGCTCCGTGGCCAACTACTTCGTGGGCCACGGCTGGCAGAGCGGCATGCCCACGCACTACGCAGTGGCGTTCGACGCGGCCACGCTGCAGTTGGACGCGCTGCTGGCGCCGGACATCCTGCCCACTTTCAGCGTCGCCAGCATGGCGGCCCAAGGGGCGCACGTGCAGAGCGAAGGCGCGCAGCACACGGGTCCATTAGCGCTGGTGGAACTGCAGAATGGCGCTGAGGCGCCCAGCTACGTGGCCGGCACCGAGAACTTCTATGCGATCACGCGCTACAACTGGTCGAGCTACTACGCCATGGCGGTGATTGAGCTGGGCCGTGAAATCGCAACGGCGCGTGCCACGCCACGGTAGCGGCGCACCCGTCTCATGCGGGCGTCCCTCGGGCATGCGCCTGGCAAGTCTGCACGAAGGCTGCCAGCGTGGGCGATTGCCTATGCCCCGCGCGCTGGAGCAGCGAAAAATGGCGCCACATGCGCGGCAGCAGGGTAGACAGCAGCACCAGTTCGCCGGCATCAAGCAGCGGCTGCACCAACACGCGCGACAGGCAGCTGATGCCCAGCCCTTGGGCCACGCAGCGCGCGATCGCCTCAGAACTGCCTAGCGTAGCGGCTGAGGGCAGCTGGTGCAGACGCGGCAGCAAAGCGTGCTCCACCATCTCGCGCGTACCTGACCCCTGCTCGCGCAGCAGCCAGCGCGCACTGCGTAATGCGGCCGCGCCCAGCGGCCGGGCTTGAGCTGCCTTCACCAACGGGTCGTGTGGTGCGGAGACGATGACCAGCTCGTCACGCTGCCAAGGCTGGACCTGCAGCCCCGGCCAGTGGCTGGCGCCCTCGATCAGCCCCAGGTCGGCCTCCAGCGCCTGCACGGCGTGTGCCACCTCGCGCGTGTTGCCGATCTGCAGGTCCACGCTCACCTGTGGGTGGCTGCGCGCAAAGGCGGCCAGTACGCGGGGCAGCGCATAGCTGCCGATGGTGGTGCTGGCCGCCACGCGCAGGCGTACCGGCAGGACCGCACTCTGCGCGCCAAAGGCCTGCTCGATGGTGTGCGCCTGCGCCAACAGCTCCAGCGCCTGCGGCAGCAGTGCACGTCCCGCATCGTTGAGCACCAGGCTGCGGCCCGCGCGCTCAAACAGCGGCGCGCCCAGGCAATGCTCCAGCTGCTGCAGCGCCGCGCTGGTGGCCGACTGCGACAGCGCCACCACGTGTGCCGCAGCCACCGTGGAGCCGCTTTGCGCCACGGCGCTGAATATCTCGAGCTGGCGCAAGGTGATATGCAGCATAAGACGAACCAGTTTTCCAGGTAGATTTTACAAAAAGTATTTGTTATACAAATATAACTAATATTTCTAAAGTGGGCGCCTGCCGTAAGGACCTTTTACCAGCGGCCGCTGTCATGCCCCTTGCTCCGCTTACCCTCGCCTCCTTCACTACCGAGCCAGTCCGCTGGCTGCCAGGGCTGCTGCTGAGCGGCGCCATCGCGGCGGGCGCGCTGCACCTGGCCGGTCAACCGTTTTTTGTAGGGCATGGCCTGAGTACCCTGACGCTCGCGATCGTGTTCGGGCTGCTGCTAGGCAACACCCTATACCCACGCCTGGCACAGACCTGTGCGCCCGGCGTGGGCTTGGCCAAACAGCAGCTGCTGCGCACAGGCATCGTGTTGTACGGCCTGCGTCTGACCTTCCAGGACATCGCCCACATGGGCTGGGGTGGCGTTGCCGTCGACGCCCTGGCGCTGGCCAGCACCTTTGGGCTGGCCTGCTGGCTGGGCCAGCGGGTGCTGGGGCTGGACCGGCGCACCACGCTGCTCATCGGTGCAGGCAGCTCCATTTGCGGTGCGGCGGCGGTGCTGGCCACAGCCCCCGTGGCCAGGGGACGCCCCCAGGATGTTGCCGTGGCTGTGGCCACCGTTGTGGTGTTCGGCACGGTGGGCATGTTCCTGTATCCCGCGCTCTACCGGTGGAACGCCGCCGGGGGCTGGATCGGCATGGATGCGCAGCAGTACGGCCTGTATGTGGGCGCCACAGTACATGAGGTGGCTCAGGTGGTGGCCGCCGGCACAGCCATCAGCTCCCATGCCGCCAGCACCGCCGTTATCGCGAAGATGGTGCGCGTGATGATGCTGGCGCCCTTCCTGCTCATCCTGTCATTCCTCCTGTTGCGTGCTCAACAGGCTTCGGACGCGAGCCGGGGGGAGACAGGCAGCCCGGGCGCCATCACCATCCCGTGGTTTGCGCTGGGCTTCGTAGCCATGGCAGGCGTGAACTCGCTGGACATGCTGCCTCCGGCATTGGTACAGGCCGGTGTGCGACTCGACGACCTGCTGCTGGCCGTGGCCATGGCGGCCCTGGGGCTCACCACGCATGTGCATGCCGTGCGCGCCGCGGGCCTCAAGCCACTGCTGCTGGCCGCTGCACTGTTTGCCTGGCTGCTGGTTGCGGGGTTGCTGCTGAGCCGTTATCTACCCGCGTGGCTGTGATCAAAGCCGCTGCATCTGGCAGGTGCTGGGCATTTGCGCCTTGTCCGCCGCGATCTGCCGTACCACGCGAAAGCCGTAGCCTGAACCCTCCACATCGAACTTCACACCCGGCGCGCCCTGGCGGTCCATGACGCCTATGACCAGCGATTGTTGGAACTGATGGTCTTGCGCGCGCATGGCGCCTGCCTGGCCGTACAGGCGCACACTGGCATGCTCCAGCGCGCGCGCCACGGCCAACGGATCGTCACTGCCCGCCTGCTGCAGGGCCTGCGCAAGCGCTTCGACCATGAGCTGCATGCGCATGTGCACATAGTCGTCCTGCGGGCTGGGAAAGCGCTCGCGGAAGGCACGGTAGAAGGTCTCGCTGCCCTGCGTGGGCAGATTGGGCAGCCAGTCGGCCACGGCCACCACCTTGCCCACGCCGGCATCGCCCAGGGCCGCAGGCGCGCCGAGCGCATTGCCGTAGAAGGTATAGAACATGCCGTCATAGCCCACCTCCCGCGCAGCCTTGACCAGCAGCGTGAGGTCATTACCCCAATTGCCCGAGATGACGGCTTGCGCGCCGCTGGCCTTGATCTTCACGGCGTAGGGCGCGAAGTCCTTCACGCGGCCCACGGCGTGCAGCTCGTCGCCGACGATGGCGACATCGGGCCGCTGCGCGGCCAGCTGGCGCCGGGCTTCGCGCAGCACGGCCTGGCCGAAGCTGTAGTCCTGCCCGATGAGGTAGGCGCGCTGCAGGGCCTTGTCCTCTCGGACCACCTCCATGAGCGCTGCCATGCGCATGTCGGCATGCGCGTCGAAGCGAAAGTGCCAGAAGCTGCACTTCTCGTTCGTGAGGGCGGGGTCCACGGCCGAGTAGTTCAGGAACACCACACGCTTGCCGGGCTCGCGCTGGTTGTGCTTGTTGATCGCGTCGATGAGCGCAGCGGCCGTGGCCGATGAGTTGCCCTGCATGACGAAACGCGCGCCGCCGTCAATGGCGGCGCGCAGCGCGGACAGCGCCTCTTCGTTGGTGCCCTTGCTGTCGTAGCGCACCAGCATCAGCGGCCGCGCCCCGCCCGCCGCAGGGGGCAGTGCCACGCCGCCGCGCGCGTTCACACGTTCCATGGCCCAGGCGATGTTGCGGAACACCGCCTCGCCGGTATTGGCAAAGCTGCCGGACAGGCTCTCGATCAGCGCCACGCGGATCGGTGCGCCCTGGGGCGGCGCCGCTGCACCGGCCAGCGGCGTCGCAACGCCCAGCAGGGAGGACAAAGCCAACGCACAGACGCGCAGAACATGGCGGCGGGGCAGGATCATCATGGCAACGGGCACAAGCAGGAAAAGATGGCAGCGCAGCGGCGCGCTGGCTCACGAAGAATGGAATTCACTGGGCCATGAGCTGCTGGATGCCCTGCGGCGCCGCGCCGTCAGGTGCACCGTCGGATGCGCCGGCCGGCTGCGATTCTGGCGCTGGCTGAGGGGCTTGCGCGGACGCCTGCGTGCGCGGCTGCTCCCCGGCGGGAACCATGGGCGCAGGGGTGCTGGACTCTGCAGCCGGGCTGGCGGTGGCGGCTGCAGCAGCGGCGGGCGGCTGCGCCGCAACGGTCGCGGCGACCGCAGCGTGCGGCACGGCTTCGCGCTCGTGCAGGGCTGGCTTGGCCGCCACCGTCGGCGCTGCCGGCACCACGGGCGCCGCGCGCACGAACTGCTCGAAGAGCTGGAAGAACCGCTCGTAGAACTGCGGATCGGCGATGGTCTCGCTGCCCACCTTCACCAGCGTGTCGTCGATCGCCGTGACGGGCAGCGACACCGAGCCGATGCCACCGACGCCAAGCGACGCCGAGTTGTTGATCTTCTTGATCACGTAGCGGTCCTGCAGCGCGCTGGCAAAGGCCGACGTACGCACGTCGCCCTGCCCTTCGGATGCGCAGACCACGCGCATCTCCACGACGTAGTGCACGTCGGTGTGGGGCTGGTAGTACTTGCGGCCCGCCACCGTGTCGCTGGAGGCCACGTGCACCATGTAGCCCTGGCTCAGCAGCGCCCGCCGGGCCGCCTCGCAGGTGCTGGCCTGCGGCGCCGCCATGTGGCGCGTGTGCATGCCGGCGGTATCGAAGTCGTTGGGCGAGAACTGCAGGTTGCGGTCCAGGCCGGGCATGGTGTCGGGAATGTGGGCACAGCCAGCCAGCAGGGCGCAGGCCACCAGGCCCAGCCGGCAGCCCGGGGAAGCGAAGGGGGAAAGGCGTGGGAATCGAGACACGGGCATCAGCTAGAAAAATCCGCAGCAGGGCCGCATTGTGAAGCCTGAGCGATGCCCCTCCCGCGCGCGCTCGTTGTAACCCATTGCAAGGCGACGTTCCATCCGCGCGGTGGGGCACTCTTGAAAAACACCGCACGCAAACACATGTGCGGTCCATGCGGCCGACCCGTGCCGCGTCTGACCCAGGAGCCACCGACATGATTTTCGCCCCCGTGATCCGCCACGCCACCTATGTCGCACCGCGCGTGGGAGACGCCGCCGTGCAACGCTTCCTGCGCCACACGCTCACTGCCGCCGCCGCGCCGCACGATGCACGCGCCACAGGCGTGAACGTGCAGCAGGACGACAAGGCCATCACCGTGCAGCTGGACGTGCCAGGCCTGTCGCGCGAGCAACTCGCGGTCACGATCGAAGGCAACCAAGTGCGCGTCGCCAGCGCCGAAGGTGCGCCCCGGCGCGTGCAGCGTGCATGGGAGTTGGCGCAGGACATCGACCCGCAGGCCAGCACGGCGCGACTGGAACATGGCGTGCTCACCCTGGTGCTGGCCAAGAAGCCGCCGCAGAGCAGCGCCGTTCGACTGGCCATCGACTGACAAGACGCAGAGCGTCGCCTGATTCCAGGGCGGCCGGGTGGCCGCCCTTTTGCTATGTTTTATATAGCTACTACCGCTTGCCGGATGGGCGCTACCGCCCATTTTTAACCTGATCCTCTTCCAGGGCACACTACAGCGAGACTCCGACTAAACCGTCCGCGTTCGATGCATGTGGGGCCTTGTCCCGGCTTGTCCAGTCCGGCGCCTGTCCGCATCGAACGCCGCGGCCGGGTGCTGCCCCATCGCAGCGCCTCACTCGTGGCGCAGCGCCTCGATGGGGTCCAGCCGCGCGGCGCGGCGGGCCGGGAAGTAGCCGAACAGCACCCCGATGCCCGCCGAGAACACGAACGACAGCAGGTTCACGCCCGCGTGGAACACGTAGGGGATGCCCATCACCTGCGCCAGCGCAATCGACGCGCCCGTGGCCAGCACGATGCCGATGAGGCCGCCCAAAGCAGCCAGCACCACGGCCTCGATGAGGAACTGCATCAGCACCTCGCGCTCCAGCGCGCCGATGGCCAGGCGCAGGCCGATCTCCCGCGTGCGCTCGGTCACGCTCACCAGCATGATGTTCATGATGCCGATGCCGCCCACCAGCAGGCTCACGGCCGCCACCGCGCCCAGCAGCGTGGTCATCACGCGCGTGGTGCCCGAGAAGGTGTCGGCCAGTTGCTTGGTGTCCAGCACGTTGAAGTTGTCATCGTCGGTGTCGGCCAGCTTGCGGCGTTCGCGCAGCAACTCGGTCAGGCTGGCCTTCACGCGCTCGGGGTCGCTGCCATCCTTCATGGACACCAGCAGCGTCGGCACGCGCGTGGAGCCCGTCACGCGGCGCTGCAGCGTCTTGAGCGGCAGCAGCACCAGATCGTCCTGGTCGTTGCCGAAGGCGCCTTGCCCCTTGGAGGCCAGCACGCCCACCACCTCGCACGAAAACTGGCGCACGCGCACGCGCTCACCCAGCGCATCGCCGCCGGCGAACAGCTCCCGCCGCACCGTCTGGCCGATCAGGCACACGGCAGCGCCCACGCGCAGCTCGTCGGAGGTGAATTCGCGCCCGCTTTCCAGCGTCCAGTTGCCGGTCTGCAGCCAGGCATTGGTGCTGCCCATGACGCTGGTGGCCCAGTTACGCCCGTTGGCCACCACGGTGGCGCTGGTGCGCGCCTCGGGCGCCACGGCCAGAATGCCGCCGATCTGCTGCGCGATGGCCTCGGCATCCACATCCTTGAACGAGGGTGCGCCGCCACTGCCGCCGGGGCCCAGCCGCTGGCCAGGACGCACTTGCAGCAGGTTGGTGCCCAGGCTGGAGATCTGCGCCTGCACCGCCAGCGTCGCGCCGTTGCCCAGCGTGACCATGGTGATCACCGCGCTCACGCCGATCACGATGCCCAGCACGGTGAGAAAGGACCGCATCAGGTTGCGCCGTATCGAGCGCAGCGCCTGCAGCAGGGAGTTGAGCAGCATCATGGCGCCACCTCCCCCGTGCCTGCACTTGCAGGCGCTTCCCGGGGCACCTGCGCATGCGGGTGCGGATTGCGCTCGTCGCTTTCGATGCGCCCGTCCACGAAGCGCACGATGCGCCGCGCGTACTGCGCCATGTCGGGCTCGTGCGTGACCATGAGTACGGTGATGCCCTGCCCGGTGTTCAGGCGCCACAGCAGTTCCATGATCTCGCGGCTGCGCTGCGTGTCCAGGTTGCCGGTGGGCTCGTCGGCCAGCAGCACCGTAGGCTCGGTGACGATGGCGCGCGCAATCGCCACGCGCTGCTGTTGGCCGCCGGACAGCTCGGCCGGTGTGTGGTGCTCCCAGCCCTTGAGGCCCACGGCGTCCAGGGCGCGGGCCGCAGCCGCATGGCGCGCGGCCGTGCTCTCGCCGCGGTACAGCAGCGGCAGCTCCACGTTCTCCTGCGCCGAGGTACGCGCCAGCAGGTTGAAGCCCTGGAACACGAAGCCCAGGAAGCGCCGCCGCAGCCGCGCACGGTCGTCGCGCGACAGCGAGTGCACCGGCAGCCCGCGAAACAGGTAGGTACCCGCGGTGGGCCGGTCCAGGCAGCCCAGCACGTTCATGGCCGTGGATTTGCCCGAGCCGCTGGGGCCCATGATGGCCACGAAGTCGCCGCTGTCGATGTCCAGGTCCACGCCCTTGAGCGCCTGGAAGGCCAGCGCACCCTCGCCGTACACCTTGGTGATGCCGCGCAGGCGGATCAGCGGCTGCGCATCGGCGGGCGCAATCATGGCTTCGCCCCGCTCGCAAGCTGGTCGGTGATGACCTGCATGCCCGGCTGCAGCTCGTCGCTCTCCACCTCGGTGACGCGGCCGTCGCTGATGCCGGTCTTCACGCGCACGGGCTTGGGCGTGCCGTCCTGCAGCACCCACACCTGGCGCTGGGGGCCGTCGCCGCGGCTGCCGTCCGCGCCCGCGCTGCGCCGCTGGCCCGAGGGGCGTGGCATGCGCGGCATCAGCTGGGACATGATGCCGCCGCTGCCGCCCGCGCTTGCGCCAGAGCTGCCCTGTGCACCGGGCCGGCCTGCCTGCGGGGCTTCCCCCGCCGCGCTCGCGGGCTTGAAGCGCAGGGCCGTGTTGGGCACGGTAAGCACGTCATTGCGCTCGGTGGAGGTGATGGTGGCCGCGGCCGTCATGCCGGGGCGCAGGCTCAGATCGCCGTTGTCCACCTCCAGGTAGGTGATGTAGGTGACCACGTTGTCGGTCTTGGTGGAGCCGAAGGCCACGCGCGTGGTGCGCGCCGGGTAACGCCGCGAGGGGTAGGCGCTCACGGTGAAGGTGGCCTTCTGGCCCGGGCGCACCGAGCCCACGTCGGCCTCGTCCACGTTGACCTCCAGGCGCAGCTTGGTCAGGTCCTCGGCCAGGGTGAGCAGCGTCACCGCCTGCAGCGACGCGGCCACGGCATTGCCCGGCTCCACCGCCCGCGAGAGCACCACCCCGTCGATCGGCGATCGGATGGAGGCCTTGGTGACGTTGGTCTCGTCGGTGGCCAGCGCCGCGCGCGCATCTTGCACGCTGGCGCGCGCAGCGGCCTCGTCGGCCTGGGCGCGCTCGTAGGCGGCGCGGCCGGTGTCCAGCTCGGCCGCCGAAGGCACCTTGCCGCCGGACAGGCGGGCCACCTCCTCCAGGCGCGACAGGCTGGCGCGCGCCTCCTGCATGGTGGCCTGCGCCTGTGCCAGGCGCGCCTGCGCCGACGCGACCGAAGCGCGCGAGCGCAGCACCTGCGAGTCGAGCTTGGTGGTGTCCAGTTCCACCAGCACCTGGCCCTTCTTGACCTGGTCGTTCACGTCCACCAGCACGCGGCGCACGGTGCCCGAGAGTTCACTGCCAATGTTCACCGACCGCGTGGGCTGCAGCGTGCCGTTGGCCGCCACGGTGAGCGTGATCTGCCCCCGCTGCACCTCCTGCGTGACATAGCGCGGCGCCGCCTGGGCGCGCTGGCGGTCCTGCCAGTACCACCAGCCGCCGGCAGCGGCGGCCAGCACCAGCACGGCCAGCCACAGGGTGATGCTCTGCCACCAGCGCCGGCGCAGGCCGTCGCCCAGCAGGGCCTGCAGGCGCTGCGGGGCCGCCGCGGCGGCATGGGAAGCGGGGGCGCTGGAAGAGCTTGGGGATTCTTGGTCGGTCATGGTTCTTGCCTGGGAAGGCGCTGCGTCGGCGGCAGCGCCGGGTCATTCAGCAGGTTTTTTGGGGGGGCCGCTCAGGGCGCGGGCCAGCCGCCTCCCAGCGCCTTGTACAGGCGCACATGGTCGGTACTCACGCTGGCGGCCGTGCTGGCCACGCTGTCCTGCGCGGACAGCAGCGTGCGTTGGGTGTCCAGCACGGTCTGAAAGTCCACCAGCCCGCTCGCATACTGGTTCTGCGCCAGCAGCGCCGCGTTGCCCGCAGCCTCGGCCGCGGCGGACAGGCGCTGCAGTCGGTCACGGTCGCCCTGCAGCGCGACGAGCGCATCTTCCACATCCTTGAGCGCGCCGAGCACCGATTCCTCGTAGCCCACCTGCGCCTGTTGCAGCGCAGCCTCCTGCGCGCGCACCTGGGCACGCAGCGCCCCGCCATCAAACACCGGCAGCGACACGCTGGACAGCAGCGACGCCACCGTGGCGCCCCCACCCGTGAGCGCGCCCAGCGTGAGGGCGCGCAGGCCCAGCGTTCCGCTGATGCGCAGGCTGGGCATGCGCTGCGCCTCGGCCTGGGCGACGCGCTCCCAGGCGGCGCGCACGCGCTGCTCGGCCTGGCGCACGTCGGGGCGCTGGCGCAGCGTGTCTGCGGGGAAGGCCAGCGCCAGGTCCGCCGGCGGTTGGGGCACGGGCGCGTGCGCGGCCAGGGCCTCGTCCAGCGCCGCGGGCGGCTGGCCGGTGAGCACCGCCAGCGCATGCCGCGCCTGCGCGATGCCCGCCTGCAGCGTGGGCACCTGGGCGGCGGTCTGCTCCACGGCGGCGCGGGCCTGCTCGGCCGCCAGCGAACTGGCCAGCCCCGCCTGCACACGCCATTGGACGATCTGCGCAGTTTCGCTCTGCGCCGCCAGGTTCTGCTGGGCAATCTGCAGGCGCTGCTGCTGGCTGCGCAGGCTGATGTAGTTCACCGCCACCTCGGCGGCCAATGCCACCTGGGCGGCAGCCACGCCCTCCTCGGCGGCCAGCAGGTCGGCCTCGCTGGCGCGCACGCCGCTGGACAGGCGGCCGAACAGGTCGGGCTCCCAGCTCGCGTCCAGTCCCGCCTGGAAAGTGTTGCCGGTGCTGCCATTGCTGCGGCTGCGCTGGGCGGAGCCCGATGCGTTCACGGAAGGCAGCAGGCCGGCGGCCTGCACGTCGCGCTGGGCACGCGCCTGCTCCACGGCGGCGCGTGCGCTGCGCATGCTGGTGTGCGACTGCAGCGCGCGTTCCACCAGGCCGGTGAGCTGCGCATCGCCCAGCTGCCGCCACCACTGGGCCAGGTCTTGCGGGGTCGCGGCCGCGCCGCCCTGCACTGCCCCCTGGCCGGCCCAGGCGGCGGGAGTGGCCACCGCCCCCTCCAGCGCGGGAGGCGGCCGCGTGGCGCAACCGGCCAGCACCAGGGCGGCCAGCAAGGCCAGTGGCGCCGAAGCGCGCGGGCGACGGCGGGAGCGAGAAGAAAGCGCTGCGGCAAACATGAGGGCAATTGTTACAGCGCTCCTTGTCAGCGCCACCTGCGGCAGATGAACTTTTGTAAAGAAAACCGGAGAACCCGTGGCGTGGCACGCTGCTACCCTTGCGTGCCAAACGCCCGGGTGGCCTCGCCGCCGTGGCCGCCCCTCGCAAAGGAGTTCCCATGCCCCCTCTTCCCCTGCTGATCGACGGCGCGCCGCGGCCCGCCTTGGACGGCGCCACCTTCGAGCGCCGCAACCCGCTGGATGGCCGCATTGCCACCACGGCCGCTGCGGCCACCCCCGAAGACGCCGTGGCCGCCGTGCACGCGGCCGCCCAGGCCTTTCCCGCGTGGGCCGCGCTGGGCCCCGCCGCGCGGCGCGACCTGCTGCAGCGCGCCGCGCAGGCCCTCACGGCGCGCGCCGATGCCTTCGCCGCCACCATGGCGGCCGAGACCGGCGCCTCTGCCGCCTGGGCCGGCTTCAACGTGCACCTGGCCGCCAACCTGCTGCAAGAGGCCGCCGCCCTCACCACGCAGATCGCCGGCGAGGTGATCCCGTCCGACATGCCGGGCAGCCTGGCCATGGGCGTGCGCCAGCCCGCCGGCGTGGTGCTGGGCATGGCGCCGTGGAATGCGCCGGTCATCCTGGGGGTGCGCGCCATTGCCACGCCGCTGGCGTGCGGCAACACGGTGGTGTTCAAGGGCTCGGAAACCTGTCCGGCCACCCACCGCCTCATTGCCGAGGCGCTGCACGACGCCGGCCTGCCCGCGGGCGTGGTGAACTTCATCACCCATGCGCCCGGCGATGCGGCCGACGTGGTGGAGGCCATGGTGGCCCACCCAGCCGTGCGCCGCGTGAACTTCACGGGCTCCACCAAGGTGGGGCGGCTGGTGGCGCAAACCTGCGCGCGCCACCTCAAGCCCGTGGTGCTGGAGCTGGGCGGCAAGGCCCCGCTGGTGGTGCTGGACGATGCCGACGTGGATGCCGCCGTGAACGCCGCCGTGTTTGGCGCGTTCGCCAATTCGGGGCAAATCTGCATGTCCACGGAGCGCCTGGTGGTGGACGAGGCTGTGGCCGATGCGTTCGTGCACCAACTGGCCGAACGCGCCCGCGCCCTGCCGCTGGGCGACCCGCGCCAGGGCCCCGTGGTGCTGGGCCCGGTGGTGGACATGGCCACCGTGCAGCGCTGCAACGCGCTGATCGACGACGCGCTGGGCCAGGGCGCGACGCTGGTGTGCGGCGGCAAAAGCGACACCCCGCTGATGCCCGCCACGCTGCTGGACCGGGTGACGCCCGCCATGCGCATCTACCACGAGGAGACCTTTGCCCCGGTCAAGGCGATCGTGCGGGTGCGCGGCGTGGAGCAAGCCATCGCCACCGCGAACGACACCTCCTACGGCCTGTCGGCCGCCGTGTTCGGGCGCGACGTGGCGCGCGCCTGGAACGTGGCCGCACGCATCGAGTCCGGCATCTGCCATGTGAACGGCCCCACGGTGCACGACGAGCCGCAGATGCCCTTTGGCGGCGTGAAGCAGTCGGGCTGGGGGCGCTTTGGCGGCATGGCGGGCGTGCGCGAGTTCACGGAACTGCGCTGGATCACGGTGCAGACCGCGCCGCGCCACTACCCGCTCTAGCTTGCTACCAAAATGTGAGCTACCAGCGCTTGATAGACAAGCGCTGGAGCCTATTTTGACCCATATCTTCAGGCCGCGAGCGTGATGGCGTCCAGCGGCCAGCGCGGCTTCACGTCGAAGGCGTAATCGCGGTTGGGCTGCTGCTGCCCGGCCTGCAGGCGCATGGCCGCGGCCATGGCGATCATGGCGCCGTTGTCGGTACACAGGTGCAACTCGGGGTAGTGCACACGCACCTTGGCTCGCGCGCAGGCCGCGTTGAGTTGCGCGCGCAGATGCCGGTTGGCGCCCACGCCGCCGGCCACCACCACGCGCTGGAGCCCTGTTTTCTGAAGGGCGGCCAGCGTCTTCTTGACCAGCACCTCCACGATGGCGGCCTCGGTGCTCGCGGCCAGGTCGGCCTTGCGCGCGGGCAGTTCGTCGCCCAGCTTCTTGGCCTGGGTCAGCACGGCGGTCTTGAGGCCTGCGAACGAGAAGTCCAGGTCGCCGCTGTGCAGCAGCGGGCGCGGCAGTTTGAACGCGGTGGCGCTGCCATGCTCGGCCAGGCGCGATAGCGCCGGCCCGCCGGGGTAGCCCAGGCCCATGAGCTTGGCCGACTTGTCGAAGGCCTCGCCCGCCGCGTCGTCGATGGTCTCGCCCAGGATCTCGTAGCGCCCCACGCCCTCCACGCGCATGAGCTGCGTGTGCCCGCCCGACACCAGCAGCGCGACGAACGGGAATTCGGGTGGGTCGCTGCTCAGGAACGGTGATAGCAGGTGGCCTTCGAGGTGGTGCACGCCCAGCACGGGCTTGTCCAGCGCTGCGCCCAGCGCGCAGGCCACGCCCGCGCCCACCAGCAGCGCACCCGCCAGGCCCGGCCCGCGCGTGTAGGCCACCACGTCCACATCCTCCAGGCGCTCGCCCGATTCGCGCAGCACCTCGCGGGTCAGCGGCAGCACGCGGCGGATGTGGTCGCGGCTGGCCAGCTCGGGCACCACGCCGCCATAGGCCTGGTGCATGTCGATCTGGCTGTGCAGCGCATGCGCCAGCAACACGGGCACGGCGCCGCCCTCGCCGGCGCGCACCAGGGCCACGCCGGTTTCGTCACAGGAAGATTCGATACCGAGGATCAGCTGACTCATGCCCGCGAGTGTAGTGGCCGCCCCCCGCGCCCGCCGGACCGGGGGCAATCGCACGCCCGCGCATACCCGGACGGCGGCTACCAGCGGTCGGAGCGCATGCGCAGCTCCCACTGGCCCTTGCGCAGCTCGTACACGCCCACGGCGCCATAGCGCAGCTCGCCCCGGTCGTCCCAGGCCATGGTGCCGGTGACGGGGGCGTAGCCGTTGATGCCGCGCAGCGCGCGCGTGATGTCGGCGGGCGCGGCGGAGCCGGCCTTCTTGATCGCCTCGCTGACCACGTACACGGCGTCGTAGGTGTAGTGGCCGCCATAGGCCGGGGGCTTCTGGAAGGCGGCGATGTACTTCTCCAGGAACTGGCGGCCGGTGGTGAATTCGGCCACGTCCAGCACCGGCGAGGTGGCGTAGATCCCGTCGATCACGCCCATGCCCTTGGCCATGTCGGCCGTCTTCACCAGGTCGCCGCCCAGCAGCGCCACACGGCTGTGGCCCAGCTTCTGCAGTTCCTGCAGCAGCGCCAGCGCCTGGAAGTCGTTGAGCATGCAGACGATGACGCGCACCTGCGCCTCCTTGAGCCGGGCCGCCAGTTCGGCAAAGGCCACGGTCTTGTCGTCGAAGCTCTGGCGCACGGCGATGTGCTTCTTGGCCGCCAGCAACTGCGCGGCCGCGCCCTCGGCCAGTCCCTTGCCGTAGGGCGAGCCGTCGTCGACCACCGCGTAGGCATCGGCGTTGAGCTGCGCGGCCGCGAACGCGCCGATGGCGCGCGCCTGCAGGTTGTCGTTGGCGACGATGCGGAAGGTGGTGGCCAGCCCCAGCTGCGTGATGCGCGGGTTGGTGGAGATGATGAGCTGCGGCACCTCCTTGGCGGCATAGATGGGCGCGGTCTCCAGGCCCACGCCCGAGTTCAGGTGCCCGATGACGGCCACCACGCCCGATTCCAGCAGTTGCTGCGCAGCCGCCTTGCCCGAAGCGGCGTCCGCGCGGTCGTCCTGCGCCACCACCTCCAGCGTCACGCGCTTGCCGTCCACGTTCAGGCCGGATCGGTTGATCTCGTCCACTGCCAGCTTCACGCCATTGAGCAGGTCCTGCCCCAGACCCGCCAAGGGGCCGGACAAGGGCTGCGCCACACCGATCTTGATGGTGTCCGGCACCTTGCTGCATCCCGTGATCCACCCGCCCACTCCCAACGCCGCCAGCCCCAGGCTGGCGGAAAAACCGCGTCGTTTGATTCCCTGCTGCACAGTCGACTCCTCTCTCATTCATGTGGATATGTGACAGGATGTTCGCGAAAGGATGCCGCCCGCGCCAGGGGAATTGCCCGCGGCCCCAACCGGTGCGTTTCGGCAATCTTCCACAACGCATCGGGGCGGGTGTGGCGTATTTCTTGCTGGCGCCTGCGGCATGACTGAACAACTGCGGATCGTGGTGGTGGCGCCGGACCTGGCGGCCGACGGCGACGCGCACGCGGCGCTGCAGGCCGAGCGTTCGCGCGCGCTGCGCATCGGGCTGCTGGAGAACGGCTTCAACCTCGTGGCTACGCTGCCGGGCGACATGTTCCTGGGCGAGCGCCTGGCCCAGTTGCAGCCCGACCTGGTGATCGTGGACGCCGAAAGCGAGGCCCGCGACGCGCTGGAGCATGTGGTGATGGCCACGCGCGAGGCGCCCCGCCCCATCGTCATGTTTACCAACGACGAGGACACGCGCCACGTGAAGGACGCGCTGGCCGCGGGCGTGACGGCCTACATCGTCGCGGGCCTGGCGCCGCAGCGCATCCGCCCCATCCTGGAGGTGGCGCTGGCCCGCTTTGCCCACGAACAGGCGCTGCGCACCGAACTGGCGCAGGCACGCACCGCCCTGCACGAGCGCAAGACCATCGACCGCGCCAAGGGCCTGCTGATGCAGCGCCAGGGCCTGACCGAGCAGCAGGCCTACGAGCGGCTGCGCCGCGCCGCCATGGACCGCGGCCTGCGCCTGGCCGAGGTGGCGCAGCGCATGCTGGACGCGGCCGATTTGCTGGGTTGATGCGCCGGTTTGTGCATTGCACAAATGCGGTGCATCCGATGCCGTGCCGCACGGCCATGAAGCATTCAAACAAAACGGGGCTGGAACGCCCGACTATCAAGCGCTGGCAGCTATCAAAATGAAAGCAACCCCAGAGATGGCACACCGCTTGCAACAGGCCCGGTGACCACCGCTGGTCACGCACCAGGCCCTTCCAACGGCGGAAGGGCCTGGCTCCCAGGACAAAGGCGTCCCCACCCGCTCGGGCAGCGCACATGCGCCGGCCGCGCGGCGTGAGGACGCCTTTTTCCGTTGCTGCACTGCTTTTTTGACGACCCCAAAGGACTCTTG
The DNA here is from genome assembly GCF_001023515.1 of Diaphorobacter sp. J5-51. Classification (NCBI taxonomy): domain Bacteria; kingdom Pseudomonadati; phylum Pseudomonadota; class Betaproteobacteria; order Burkholderiales; family Comamonadaceae; genus Diaphorobacter; species Diaphorobacter sp. J5-51. The sequence goes on from NZ_JSYI01000073.1 coordinate 24,191, forward strand.
CATGACCGATCTGCTCCACACCCGAATCCCCCGACGCACCGTGCTGCAGGCGGCCACCGTGGGCGCCGTGGGCGTGAGCCCCGCGCTGCGTGCCCTGGTGCACGCCCAGGGCTCGGACGCCCCCGAGAAGAAAGAGGTGCGCATCGGCTTCATCCCCCTCACCGACTGCGCCAGCGTGGTCATGGCATCGGTGCTGGGCATCGACCAGAAGTACGGCGTGAAGATCATCCCCACCAAGGAGGCCAGCTGGGCCGGCGTGCGCGACAAGCTGGTCAACGGCGAGCTGGACTTCGCCCATGTGCTCTACGGCCTGGTCTACGGCGTGCATCTGGGCGTGGGCGGCCCCAAGAAGGACATGGCCGTGCTGATGACGCTCAACCACAACGGCCAGGCCATCACGCTGTCGCGCAAGCTGGCCGACAAGGGGGCCGTCAACGGCGCAAGCCTGGCCCAGCTGATGGCCAAGGAACGGCGCGAGTACACCTTTGCGCAGACCTTCCCCACCGGCACGCATGCGATGTGGCTGTACTACTGGCTGGCCGCGCACGGCATCCACCCCCTGAAGGACGCCAAGGTCATCACCGTACCGCCCCCGCAGATGGTGGCCAACATGCGCGTGGGCAACATGGACGGCTTCTGCGTGGGCGAGCCCTGGAACCACCGCGCCATCATGGACGGCATCGGCATCACGGCCACCACCACGCAGGCGATCTGGAAGGACCACCCCGAAAAGGTGCTGGGCACCACCGCCGACTTCGTGCAGAAGTACCCCAACACCGCGCGCGCCGTGACGGCCGCCATCCTGGAGGCCAGCCGCTGGATCGACGAAAGCCTGGCCCACAAGAACCAGATGGCCGAGACCATCGCCGGCAAGGCCTACGTGAACACCAGCGTGGACGCCATCAACCAGCGCATCCTGGGGCGCTACCAGGACGGCCTGGGCAAGACCTGGGACGACCCCGACCACATGAAGTTCTATGGCGGCGGCGCGGTGAACTTCCCCTACCTGTCCGACGGCATGTGGTTCCTGACCCAGCACAAGCGCTGGGGCCTGCTCAAGGACCACCCGGACTACCTGGGCGTGGCCAAGGCCATCAACCGCACCGACGTGTACCGCCAAGCCGCCACGGCCGCGAAGACCCCCCTGCCCGCAAGCGACATGCGCAGCCACAAGCTGGTGGATGGCGTGGTCTGGGACGGCAAGGACCCCGCGAAGTACGCCGACGGTTTCAAGCTCAAGGCCTGACGCCCCGATCGCCCCACCCCCACCAGGAGAAACCATGGTCAGTGCCGTCTTTCACAGCCCGCTGGAGCCGCAAGCGCCGGCCGGCGCGTCCGATGCTTCCAAACCGATAGCTGTTAGCGCCCATCCCACAAGCGCTGCAGACCCAAAAGCCTCAGGGCCTGCCAGCCCACCCCCGCGCAGCGACGCGCGCCAGCGCTGGAACGCCCTCTGGCTGGCCGTGCTGCCGCCGCTGTGCGGCGTGGGCCTGCTGCTGGGCCTGTGGGCCGTGGTCTCGGCCACCACGGGCCAGAGCATTCCTGGCCCGCTGCAGACCTGGGCGCAGGCGGTGGAGATCTTCAGCGACCCGTTCTACCGCAACGGCCCCAACGACCAGGGCGTGGGCTGGAACGTGCTGGCCAGCCTGCAGCGCGTGGCCGTGGGCTTCGGCCTGGCCGCGCTGGTGGGCATACCGGCGGGCTTCGTGATCGGGCGCTTCGCGTTCCTCTCGCGCATGTGCAACCCGGTCATCAGCCTGCTGCGGCCCGTCTCGCCGCTGGCGTGGCTGCCCATCGGCCTGCTGGTGTTCAAGGGCGCCAACCCGGCCGCCATCTGGACGATCTTCATCTGCTCCATCTGGCCCATGGTCATCAACACCGCCGTGGGTGTGCAACGCGTGCCGCAGGACTACATGAACGTGGCGCGCGTGCTCAACCTGAGCGAATGGAAGATCGCCACCACCATCCTGTTCCCGGCGGTGCTGCCCTACATGCTGACCGGCGTGCGCCTGGCCGTGGGCACGGCCTGGCTGGTGATCGTGGCGGCCGAGATGCTCACCGGCGGCGTGGGCATTGGCTTTTGGGTGTGGGACGAGTGGAACAACCTGAACGTCACCAACATCCTGGTGGCCATCTTCGTCATCGGCGGCGTGGGCCTGCTGCTGGAATGGGCGCTGGTCCGGCTGGCCACGGCCTTCACGTTCGAGGAGGTGCAATCATGAGCGACGCAAAATTCCTGCAGATCCAGGGGGTCGAGCAGACCTTCCGCACCGCCAAGGGCATGTTTCCCGCGCTGCGCGGCATCGACCTGGCCATCGCCCGGGGCGAATTCGTGGCACTGATCGGCCACTCGGGCTGCGGCAAGAGCACGCTGCTGAACCTGATCGCGGGCCTGACCACGCCCACCGCCGGCGCGCTGATCTGCGCCGGGCGCGAGATCAAGGGCCCCGGTCCCGAGCGCGCGGTGGTGTTCCAAAACCACTCGCTGCTGCCCTGGCTGACCTGCGAAGGCAACGTGCACCTGGCCGTGGAACGCGTGTTCGGCGCGCGCGAGTCCAAGGCCCGGCTGAAGGAGCGCACCCACGCCGCGCTGGAACTGGTGGGCCTGGCCCATGCCGCGCACAAGCGCCCCGGCGAGATATCGGGCGGCATGAAGCAGCGCGTGGGCATCGCACGCGCGCTGTCGATGGAGCCCCAGGTGCTGCTGATGGACGAGCCCTTCGGCGCGCTGGACGCGCTCACGCGCGCACGGCTGCAGGACGAGCTGCTGGAGATCGTGGCGCGCACGCGCAGCACCGTGGTCATGGTCACGCACGACGTGGACGAGGCCGTGCTGCTGTCCGACCGCATCGTGATGCTCACCAACGGCCCCGCCGCCACCATTGGCGAGGTGCTGGACGTGGGCATTGCACGCCCGCGCAACCGGGTGGCGCTGGCGGAGGATGCGCGGTACCTGCAGTGCCGCAAGGCGGTGATCGACTTTCTCTACACGCGGCAGGGGCACGTGGAGAGAGCGGCTTGAGGGTTTTTGGGCTCTAGCGCTTGCTGGGTAAGCGCTGGCAGCTATTGTTTTTGATCATTTGCCCTTGGGTTTCATGCCGCTGGCCGGGGCGAGTCCCGGCCAGCGACGAAGAAACTCACACCGCAGGGCTTCACAGAGCCCGCGCCCCGCTCGGCACAGGCCCGCCCGGAACACCGTCACCGCACCCCCGTGATGTAAAGCTCCATCTGCTCGATGATGAACTGCTGCTCCGAAATCACGCTCTTGACCAGGTCGCCGATGGACACCAGCCCCACCACGCGCCCGCCCTCCACCACCGGAAGGTGCCGCAGCCGGTTTTCTGTCATCAGCGCCATGCACTGCTCGGCGCTCTGCGCGGGCCGCACGAAGCGCACCGCGCGCGTCATCACCTCGCTCACCGGGGTGTCGCCCGAGGAGCGGCCCAACAGCACCATCTTGCGGGCGTAGTCGCGCTCGGTGAAGATGCCCGCGATCTGATCGCCTTCCATCACCAGCAGCGCACCGATGCCCTTGTCGGCCATGCGCCGCAGCGCGGTGAGCACGGTGTCCGAAGGTTCGACGGCATGGACCTGCCCATCGGCTTTGGTTCTGAGGATTTCTGCAACAGTCGTCATGGCTGCCTCCCTGGCTGTGGATGGAACGAAACCGAACACGCGCCCACAGTGTCCGCCGAACCAGGGCGGGCGCGCAACCGGGTTCAAAATTTGTTGCAACCAGGTGGTCGCAGCGCCCACGGGCCGGGCGAGTGCAGCTATGCTTTTGGAAGCTGCAGGCGCGGCCTGAGCCGCTGCGCTCAGCGCCGCCCACCCAGCAGGCTGCCGCCGATCTTGAACAGGTCGCCCAGGCCCACCTGGCCGTCGCCGTCCTGGTCCAGCAGGCTGCCCAGCAGATCGCCGCCGGGCGCGCCCGTGCGCTGCACCTGGGCGCGCTCCTGGCCCAGCACCTGCCCCAGGCCACCCGCGTCCAGCCCGTCGCTGCGCACCCGTTGCGCCAGGAACGCCATGACGATGGGCGCCAGCATCTGCAGCAGCTGACCGGCGTTCGCCCCCAGTCCGCTGGCCTGGCCCAGGCCGGCTTCGGCCCTCTCGCGGCCACCGCCGAAGATATGGCCCAGGATGGCGCCCGCGTCGCCGCCCTGCCCGGCGCCGCCGGCCATGCCGCCGCCCAGCACCGACCCCAGCAGCCCGCCCAGGTCCAGGCCGCCGATGCCCTGGGCCGTGGCGTCCATGTGGTCGCGCTGCAGCGCCCCCAGCAGCGACTGCGCACCCTGCGGCCCCTCGGCGTTGCGCCCCAGGGCACCCAGCAGCAGCGGCAGGGCCATCTCCACGGCGCTTTGCGTCTGGGCGGTGTCGGTGCCCAGGCGCTGGGCCATCTGCTGCAGCGGCGCCCCCTGCAGGTGCTGCAAAAGCTGCTGGGTCAGCAGCGGGGTGGATGCGGAAGTGGAAGTGTTCATGGCAGGCAACTCCTTCAGACGGTGATGCCCGGCCACGGCAGCCGCGTCAGGCGTACATGGTAGGCGCTGCACGGCTTCGCTGCATGTCGGTAGCTATCATTTACATAGCCACAAACGCTGAACACACAAGCCCAAAGCGCCGATTTAAAGCGCCAACAGCCGCCCCCCACGCCCTGCCGGCGGGGGCTCTGCGGCGCGCGACGCCCTTTGACAATGCCTTGTAAAGAAGCATGAAGAATCGCTGCTACCACGGCAGCCTTGCCGTCAATGTGCGAAAGTGCAACGCGTGCCTGCAGAGCGGAGCGCCCTGCGACGCCCTTCCAGGCCCCGCTTTCCTGCTCTGCGCCACCCTTTCCAGACCTTGCGCCTTCGCCCCATGATCCACGCGACGACACCCGCGCCCATTGAGCGCCCCGCCCGCGCCCCCCGTCTTTCCGCTTCACCCGCTTTTTCCCCCTCGTGCACCTCTGCGGCCCGTCACGGCGCGCTCGCGCAGCGGCTGGCTGGCCTGGCCCTGGCGCTGGGCCTGGCGGCCTGTGGCGGCAAGGACGCGCCAGCCACCGAGCCACAGGGCCCCGCCGCCGTGGGCGTGGTCACCCTGCAAACGCGCGCGCAGCAACTGGACGCCACCTTGCCCGGCCGCACCCGCGCCTACCTGACCGCCGAGGTGCGCCCCCAGGTCTCGGGCATCGTGCAGCAGCGCCTGTTCACCGAGGGTGCGCTGGTGCGCAAGGGCCAGCCGCTGTACCAGATCGACGACCGCCCGCTGCGCGCCACCGAGGCCAGCGCCGAGGCCACTCTGGCCCGCGCCGAGGCCACGGCGCGCACGCAGGAGGCCAATGCGCGCCGCAATGCCGAACTGGTCAAGATCGACGCCATCAGCCGCCAGGCCTATGACGAGAGCCAGGCCGCGGCCGCGCAGGCCCGCGCCGACGTGGGCGTGGCCCGCGCCAACCTGGAGACGGCACGCATCAACCTGCGCTACAGCCGCATCGAAGCGCCCATCGCCGGACGCATCAGCCTGTCCAGCGTCACCCCTGGCGCGCTGGTGACGGCCAACCAGGCCAATGCGCTCACCACCATCGTGCAGATGGACCCGATGTACGTGGACTTCACCCAGTCCAGCACCGAGCTGGTGCAGCTCAAGCGCGACTGGGAGGCCGGCCGCTACCAGAAGGTGGACGGCAACCAGATGCGCGTGCGCATCCGGCTGGACGACGGCAGCGACTACCCGCACGAAGGCCGGCTGCAATTTGCGGGCGTGATCGTCAACGACACCACGGGCACGGTGACGCTGCGCGCCGTGGTGCCCAACCCCGACGGCGTGCTCATGCCCGGCATGTACGTGCAGGCGCTGCTGCCCACGGGCCTGGCCAGCGACGCGCTGCTGATCCCGCAGCAGTCCGTGCACCGCGACCTGACGGGCCGCGCCAGCGTGCTGGTGGTCAACGCCGACAACGTGGTCGAGAAGCGCCCCGTGGAACTGGCGCGCGCCTTGGGCAACCGCTGGCTGGTGGACAGCGGCCTGCAACCCGGCGAGCGCCTGGTGGTGGATGGCTTTCAACGCATCAAGCCCGGCGACAAGGTGGCGCCCCAGGTGGTGGACCTGAACACCAAGAAGGGCCCGGCCGCCGCGGCGCCAGCACCCGCCGCCAGCGCCACCCCCGCGGCGGGCCAGAGCGTAGACATCACCGCCCGCCCCGGCGCATCCCGCTGAGCACGAGGTCAGGCGCACATGGCCCAGTTCTTCATCAACCGCCCCATCTTCGCGTGGGTGCTGTCCATCATCATCATGCTGGCGGGCGGCCTGGCGATCTTCACGCTGCCGCTGGAGCAATACCCCGACATCGCACCGCCGCGCGTGACCATCTCCGCGCAGTACACGGGCGCTTCGGCCGAGACCGTGGAAAACTCGGTCACGCAGATCATCGAGCAGCAGCTCAAGGGCATCGACAACATGATCTACATGGGCTCGACGTCGGATGCGTCGGGCCGCTCGGCCACCACCCTCACGTTTGCGCCGGGCACCAACATCGACGTGGCCCAGGTGCAGGTGCAGAACAAGCTGCAGTCGGCCATGAACCGCCTGCCCGATGCCGTGAAGAGCCGGGGCGTGTTCGTCAACAAGGGCGGCCAGGACTACCTGGTCACCTACAGCTTCTTCTCGGGCGACCCGAACATGAGCGCGGTGGACATCGGGGACTACCTGAACTCCAACCTCGTGGACGTGATCGGCCGCCTGGACGGCGTGGGCGACATCCGCGTGTTCGGCACCTTCTACGCCATGCGCCTGTGGATGGACCCGGCCAAGATGGAGAAATTCCAGCTCATGCCGTCGGACCTGATCAGCGCCCTCAACGCGCAGAACGCACAGGTCTCGGCCGGCCAGCTCGGCGCGCTGCCCGCCGTGCCCGACCAGCAGCTCAACGCCACCATCACCGCGCGCACCAAGCTGCAGACGGTGCAGGAGTTCGAGGACATCGTGCTCAAGACCGCCACCGACGGTTCGGTGGTCACGGTGAAGGACGTCGCGCGCGTGGAACTGGGCCCCGACAACCTGACGGTCAAGGCCAAGCTCAACGGCCGCCCGGGCGCGGGCATGGGCATCGTGCTGGCCGACGGCGCCAACGCCATGGCGGTGTCGGACGCCGTGGCCGCCAAGCTGGCGGAGCTCAAGCCCTACTTCCCCAACCAGATCGACTATTTCGTCAGCTCCGACTCCACGCCCTTCGTGCGCGCCTCGATCCGCGAAGTGGCCACCGCGCTGGGCGAGGCCATGGTGCTGGTGGTGATCGTGATGTTCATCTTCCTGCAGAACTTCCGCGCCACGCTGATCCCTGCGATCGCCGTGCCAGTGGTGCTGCTGGGCACCTTCGGCGTGCTGGCCGCGGCGGGTTACTCGATCAACACGCTGACCATGTTCGCGCTGGTGCTGGCCATCGGCCTGCTGGTGGACGACGCCATCGTGGTGGTGGAGAACGTCGAGCGCGTGATGCACGAGTCGGGCCTCTCGCCCAAAGAGGCCACGCGCCACTCGATGCGCGAGATCACGCCCGCGCTGGTGGGCATCGGCCTCACGCTGTCGGCGGTGTTCGTGCCGATGGCGTTCTTCGGCGGCTCCACGGGGGTGATCTACCGGCAGTTCTCCATCACCATCGTGGCGGCGATGGCGCTGTCGGTGCTGGTGGCGCTCACGCTCACGCCGGCGCTGTGCGCCAGCATCCTCAAGCCGTCCGCCCACCTGGGCAAGGACCCGCAGGTGCGCCGCGGCCTGCTGGGGCTGAACGACCGCTTCTTCCTCTGGTTCAACCGCCACTTCGAGACCAACACGCTGCGCTACCAGCGCGGCGTGCGCTGGATGCTGCACCGCGCCAAGCGCATGCTGCTGATCTTTGCCGCCATCTGCCTGGCCGTGTGGTGGATCATCGGCCGCGTGCCGACGGCCTTCCTGCCCGATGAAGACCAGGGCTACATCCTGGCCAACGTCAACCTGCCCGCTGGAGCCACCGACGCGCGACTGCAGGACGTGCTGGACCAGGTGAATCTGTACTTCAAGGACGTGCCCGAGGTCATCAGCTTCAACCAGGTCTCGGGCCTGAACGGCGACCAGAGCTCGGCGCGCGCATTCATCCGCCTCAAGCCCTGGGACCAGCGGCCGCTGGCCAGCCAGTCCGCGGCGGCCATCGCCCACCGCGCCACCCAGGAGCTGGCCAAGATCCGCGACGCGCGCATCTTCGTGTCGCAACCGCCGGCCGTGCGCGGCCTGGGCTCCAACGCAGGCTTCAACTTCATGCTCAAGGACATCAACGGCCTGGGGCACGAGGCGCTGCTGGCCGCCAAGGACCGGTTCCTGGCCGAGGCGCGCAAGCACCCCGAGCTGACCAACCTGCGCACCACCAACCTGGACGACGCCACCGAGCTGCGCCTGGACATCGACGACCGCAAGGCCGCCGCGCTGGGCCTGAGCTACGACGCCATCAACAGCGTGCTCTCCAGCGGCATGGGCGGCACCTACGTGAACGACTTTCTGAACAACGGCCGCGTCAAGCGCGTCTACATCCAGGGCGACGCGCCGCACCGCATGCTGCCGCAGGACATCGGCAAGTGGACCGTGCGCAACAAGAACGGCGAGATGGTGCCTTTCGGCACCTTCTCCAAGGCCCACTGGGCCTATGGCTCGCCGCAGCTCATGCGCTACAACGGCGCGCCCGCCTATGAGATGGTGGGCAGCGCCGCGCCGGGCGTCAGCTCGGGCGTGGCCATGAAGATCGTGGAGGACATCCTGAAGGGCCTGCCGCCCGGCATTGCGTACGAATGGACGGGCGCCTCGCTGCAGGAGCGCCAATCCGGCGCGCAGGCGCCGCTGCTGTACGCCATCTCGATCCTGTTCGTGTTCCTGTGCCTGGCCGCGCTGTACGAGAGCTGGACCGTGCCCCTGTCGGTGATGCTGGCCGTGCCGCTGGGCGTGCTGGGCGCTCTGCTGGCGACCTGGACGCGGGGCCTGGCCAACGACGTGTACTTCCAGGTCGGCCTGATCACCACGGTGGGCCTGGCCTCCAAGAACGCCATCCTGATCGTCGAGTTTGCCGTGCAGTTGCAGGAACAGGGCCGCAAGCTGCTGGATGCCACGCTGGAAGCCGTGCGCATGCGCCTGCGCCCCATCCTCATGACCTCGCTGGCCTTCGGCTTCGGCGTGGTGCCGCTGGCCCTGGGCACGGGCGCCGGCGCGGGCGGGCGCAATGCCATCGGCACGGCCGTGCTGGGCGGCACCGTGGCCTCCACGGTGCTGGGCATCTTCATGGTGCCGGTGTTTTTCCTGCTGATCCGCAGCTGGTTCAAGAGCCGCTCGCGCCAGGACGACGCGGCCCAGCCTGCCCCCATCCACCCGGAGAGTGCCGCATGACGCGCCCCCATCCCTTCACGCCTGTGACCGCCGCCCTGGCCTGCGCCTTGCTGGCCGGCTGCAACCTGGCGCCACGCTACGAAGCGCCGCCGCTGCCCGTGCCGGACACGGTGGCATCGCCCCTGCCCCAGCCACCGACCGCCGGCGCCGTGGCGCTGCCGGACGGAGGTCCCATGGCCTGGCAAGACTTCGTGCAGGACGCCCGCCTGCGCACGGTGGTGGAACAGGCCCTGGCGAACAACCGCGACCTGCGCGTGGCGGTACTGGCCATCGACAAGGCCCGCGCGCAGTACGGCGTGGTGCAGGCCGACCGCTTTCCCACGGTGAACGCGGCCGGCGCGGGCAACCGCAGCCGCACCGCCGACGACCTGACCGCCGCGGGCCGTTCCAACACCACCAGCCAGTACAGCGCCACACTGGGCTTCAGCAGCTACGAGATCGACTTCTTCGGCCGCGTGCGCAACCTGCACGATACCGCGCTGCAGGAGTTCCTGCGCGTGGCGGAGAACCGCCGCAGCGTGCAGCTCAGCCTGGTGGCCGAGGTGATCGGCGCCTGGCTCACGCTGGACGCCGACGCGCGCCGCCTGCAACTGGCACGCGAGACCCTGCGCACGCGCCAGCAGGCCCTGGAACTCACGCAGCGCAGCCATGAACTAGGCGCCAGTTCGGGCCTGGTGCTGGCGCAGGCCCAGTCGGCGGCCGACACCGCACGCGTGGATGCGGCCGCCTTCGTCTCGCAGCTGGCGCGCAGCCGCAACGCCCTGGCCCTGCTGGTGGGATCGCCCGTGCCCCCAGCGTTGTTACCCGCCAGCGTGGCCACCGTGGAAACGGCCATGCCGGTCACGGCCATGGCGGGCCCGGCCACGCCGGCAACCCAGCCCGCTCCCGGCACCGGTACTGCGGACAGTCCTGCCCCCCGGTCCCCCGTCCCCGCGCTGGCCGAGCCCGCGGCGCCCGCAACGGCGCTGCTGGCCGTGCCTGCAGACGTTCCGTCCAGCGTGCTGCTGCGCCGCCCCGACGTGCGCGCGGCCGAGCATGCACTGCAGGGCGCCACGGCCAATATCGGCGCGGCCCGCGCGGCGTTCTTTCCGTCGATCACGCTCACGGCCTCGGTGGGCACGGCCAGCAATGCGCTGACGGGCCTGTTCGAGGGCGGCAACGGCACCTGGGCGTTCGCGCCGCAGATCCGCATGCCGATCTTCGACGCCGGCCGCAACCAGGCCAACCTGCGCGTGGCCGAGGTGACGCGCGACACCGCCGTGGCCCAGTACGAGAAGGCCATCCAGACCGCCTTCCGCGAGGTGGCCGACGCGCTGGCCGAGCGCGCCACGCTCACCGAGCGCCTGCAGGCGCAGGGCTCGCTGGTGCAGGCCACCCAGCGCACGCTGCAGCTGTCGGACGCACGCTTTCGCCTCGGTGCGGACAACTACCTCGCCGTGCTGGACGCGCAGCGCACGCTGTATGCCGCACAGCAGGCGCAGATCACGCTGCAATTGGCCGAGCAGGTCAACCGCGTGACGCTCTACAAGGTGCTGGGCGGCGCCTGGACGGACCCAACACCACCGCCGGCAGGCGGCTCCTGATTCCATCGCTGGTAGCGCCTGAGGGACAAGCGCTGGACGCTGTTCTTGTTCAATTGCGGTGCACCGGGCGCGCACGCAGGGGCCACGCCACCGGCACAACATCCCCTACGAGGTCCGGGCGCCATCAGGACGCCAGCGCCCGCACCATCGCGCCGCCACTTGCACCACGGCGGTGCGCAGCCCGCCACGCCCGGCCAAGCGCGCGATTGCTCCTAAAACCATAGCTGATCGCGCCTGCCCATCAAGCGCTAGCGGACTATTCAGCCCAACCCATGAGCGCACACCTCTCACCCCGCCGCACCCTGGCACGCCCATTGCATTGAAGCCAGCGCGGCCACGGTAGGCCGCAGCGCGTGCCCTCTCCAACGGCGGAGGCAGGGCTCGCGGGACGAAGGCGTCCCCACCCGCAACCAGGCCCCTGCCCGGTGCGGCGTGCGGACGCCTTTTTTTGTTGATGTGGCTGCGCGGGGCATTCCCGCCGGGGAGACGATGGTGAAGCAATCCAGGCTGGTGATGGTGGGCAATGGCATGGCAGGCGTGCGCGCGCTGGAAGAGCTGCTCAAGATCGCGCCCGACCTCTACGACATCACGGTGTTCGGCGCCGAGCCGCACCCCAACTACAACCGCATCCTGCTGTCGCCCGTGCTGGCGGGCGAGCAGACGCTGGAGGAGATCGTCCTCAACGACTGGTCCTGGTATGCGGACCACCACATCACGCTGCACGCGGGGTGCACCGTGACCCATGTGGACCGCACGCGGCGCACCGTGCATGGCGTGGCGCATGACGGGCGCACCGTCGAGGCGCCCTACGACCGGCTGATTCTCGCCACGGGTTCCAACCCGTTCATGCTGCCCATTCCGGGCCGTGAGCTGCCCGGCGTGCTGGCCTACCGCGACATCGCGGACACGCAGGCCATGATCGACGCTGCCGCCAGCTACAAGCACGCCGTGGTGATCGGCGGCGGCCTGCTGGGCCTGGAGGCGGCCAACGGCCTCATGAAGCGCGGCATGCAGGTCACCGTGGTGCATGCGGGCGAGTGGCTCATGGAGCGCCAGCTTGACGACGTGGCGGGCAAGCTGCTGCAGCAGTCGCTGGCCGAGCGCGGCATGCAGTTCCTGATGCAGGCCCAAACGCAGGAACTGGTGGCCGGCGGCGACGGCCGCGTGGCCGCGGTGCGCTTCAAGGACGGCAGCGAGGTGCCCGCCCAGCTCGTGGTGATGGCCGTGGGCATCCGCCCCAACACGGCCCTGGCCGAGCAGATGCACCTGCACGTCAACCGCGGCATCGTCGTCAGCGACACGCTGCAGACCGTGACCGACCCGCGCATCTACGCCGTGGGCGAATGCGCGGCGCACCGCGGCATCGCCTACGGGCTGGTGGCGCCGCTGTTCGAGCAGGGCAAGGTGCTGGCCAACCACCTGGCGGAATGGGGTATCGGGCGCTACCAGGGCTCGCTCACCTCCACTAAGCTCAAGGTCACGGGCATCGACCTGTTTTCCGCCGGCGACTTCCAGGGCGGCGAGGGCACGGAGGAGATCGTGCTCAGCGACCCGCATGCCGAGGGCGGCGGTGTGTACAAGAAGCTGGTGCTCAAGGACGACCGGCTCGTGGGCGCCTGCCTCTATGGCGACACGGTGGACGGCAGCTGGTACTTCAAGCTGCTGCGTGACGGCCGCAGCGTGGCCGACATCCGCGACCGGCTCATGTTCGGCGAATCGCACCTGGGCGACGCGGGCCATCAGGGCCAGAACAAGGCCGCCGCCATGGCCGACAGCGACGAGGTCTGCGGCTGCAACGGCGTGACCAAGGGCCAGATCTGCAAGGCGATCAAGGACAAGGGCCTGTTCACGCTGGACGAGGTGCGCAAGCACACCAAGGCCAGCGCCAGCTGCGGCTCGTGCACCGGGCTGGTGGAGCAGATCCTCATGGCCACTGCGGGCGGCGACTATTCCGCCACGCCCAAGACCAAGCCCGTGTGCGCCTGCACCGACCACGGCCACCAGGCCGTGCGCGAAGCCATCCGCACACACCGGCTGCTGACCGTGGACGGCGTGTTTCGCTTCCTGGAGTGGAAGACGCCCAACGGCTGCGCCACCTGCCGCCCGGCCGTGAACTACTACCTCATCAGCACTTGGCCCAAGGAGGCGCGGGACGACCCGCAAAGCCGCTTCATCAACGAGCGCAGCCACGCCAACATCCAGAAGGACGGCACCTACAGCGTGGTGCCGCGCATGTGGGGCGGCGAGACCAGTGCCGCCGAACTGCGCCGCATCGCCGACGTGGTGGACAAGTACCAGATCCCCACGGTGAAGGTCACGGGCGGCCAGCGCATCGACCTGCTGGGCGTGAAGAAGGAAGACCTGGTCAACGTCTGGCGCGACATCGGCATGCCCTGCGGCCACGCCTACGCCAAGGCGCTGCGCACCGTGAAGACCTGCGTGGGCAGCGAGTGGTGCCGCATGGGCACGCAGGACAGCACGCAGCTCGGCAAGGACCTGGAGCACGCCTTCGTGGGCATGTACGCGCCGCACAAGGTCAAGTTCGCCGTCAGCGGCTGCCCGCGCAACTGCGCCGAGAGCGGGATCAAGGACGTGGGGATCATCGGCGTGGACTCGGGCTGGGAGATGTACGTGGCCGGCAACGGCGGCATCAAGACCGAGGTGGCGCAGTTCTTTACCAAGCTCAAGACCGCCGAGGAGGTGCTGGAGTACACGGGCGCTTTCATGCAGCTGTACCGCCTGGAGGGCTGGTACCTGGAGCGCACGGTGCACTTCGTCGCCCGCGTGGGACTGGACTACGTCAAGCGCCGCGTACTCCAAGATGCCCCCGGCCGCCAGGCGCTGTGGCGCGAGCTGCAGGACGCGCTGGCGGGCGAGCCCGACCCGTGGTTCGAGTTCGAGCCGGCAGCGGTGGACCGGCGCCAGTTCATCCCGATCACGCCCATCCCCGCATGAACGTTGGCATGAGTTTCAGCCAAAAGTGCCTGTCACGCCCTGCCAGCAAGCGCCAACAGCTCCTAAAGGAATAGCTATGACCACCTGGACCCCGATCTGCTCCCTGGACGACATCCCCGTGCTCGGCGCGCGCCGCGTGGCCCGCCCGCACGGCATGGACGTGGCCGTCTTCCGCAACGACGCCGGCGGTGTGTTCGCCCTGCTCGACCGCTGCCCCCACAAGGGCGGCCCCTTGAGCCAGGGCATCGTCTTCGGCAACAGCGTGGCCTGCCCGCTGCACAACTGGACCATCGGCCTGTGCGACGGCCAGGCCGCCGCCCCCGACGAAGGCTGCACGCCGCGCTTTCAGGTCAAGGTGGAAGCCGGCACCGTCTACCTGGACGCCCAGGAACTGGCCCACCACGCCCTGGACCTGCAACGCCCCGTGGCCGGCCCCGCGGTGCGCTGCAAGGCAAACCCACCATGACCCCGCGCAGGCGCAACGCGCCGCGCAAGGCCAGGCCGAGCGCAGCGATGGCCCGAATGGGCTGTCCGGTTTCCTGGTTCCCTTCAGGATGCGCCGAGGAGCGCAGCGGCCAGCGGATCAGGGCTCGCGATTGTTTGAGCGAAGCGAGTTTGAGCGAGACCCCGCTGGACGCGAGCACCGCAGGTTGCCCGCAGCGAAGCGAAGGGACGCAGCCTGTAGGGTCGCCTTTCTTTTGGGTACTTTGCTTTGGCGAAGCAAAGAAAAGTACCTCGCCCGCCGGGGCGAGTCCCGGCCAGCCACATCCAAAAGAATAGCTACTCGCGCCCACACCACAAGCCCTAAAGCCCAAAAATACCAAGAGAACACGCCATGCAAGAAACCCGTTCCACCTGCCCCTACTGCGGCGTAGGCTGCGGCGTGATCATCCAGTCCGACGGCGACACCATCACCGGCGTGCGCGGCGACCCCCACCACCCCGCCAACTTCGGCCGCCTGTGCACCAAGGGCAGCACCCTGCACCTCACCGCCAGCCGGCCCGTCACACTGCAGACCCGGCTGCTGCAACCCCAGCTGCGCCCGCAGCGCGGCCAGGCAGCGCACCCCATCGACTGGGACGCGGCTCTCGACACCGCGGCGCAGCGCTTCGCCGCCACCATCGACCGCCACGGCCCCGACGCGGTGGGCTTCTACCTGAGTGGCCAGTTGCTCACCGAGGATTACTACGTCTTCAACAAGCTGGCCAAGGGCCTGATCGGCACCAACAACATCGACACCAACTCGCGCCTGTGCATGAGCAGCGCCGTGGTTGGCTACAAGGCCACGCTGGGCGCCGACGCGCCGCCCGCCTGCTACGACGACCTGGGCCACGCGCAGTGCCTGTTCATCGCCGGCAGCAACACGGCCTGGGCGCACCCCATCGTGTTTCGCCGCATCGAGGACGCGCGCGCCGCCAACCCGGCCATGAAGATCATCGTGGCCGATCCGCGCCGCACCGACACTGCGGCCATGGCCGATCTGTTCCTGCCCCTGCTGCCGGGCAGCGACGTGATGCTGTTCAACGCCATGCTGCACGTGATGCTGCGCGAGGGCTGGGTGGACCAGGGCTACATCGCGCGCCACACCAGCGGCTTTGCCGATCTGCAGGCCGTGGTGCAGGACTGCACGCCCGAGCGCGCTGCTGCCGTCTGCGGCCTGCCGCCGCAGGACATTGCCACCGCAGCGCGCTGGTTCGCCGGCGTGGAGAGCATGGCGGAGGGTGGGCCACGCCGGCCCACGCTGAGCCTGTACTGCCAGGGCCTGAACCAGAGCACCAGCGGCACGGCCAAGAACGCCGCGCTGATCCACCTGCACCTGGCCTGCGGGCAGATCGGCCAACCGGGCGCCGGCCCTTTCAGCCTGACGGGCCAGCCCAACGCCATGGGCGGGCGCGAGGTGGGGGGCCTGGCCAACCTGCTGCCCGCGCACCGCGACATGGCCAACCCCGACCACCGCGCCGAAGTGGCCCGGCTGTGGGGCGTGGAGTCGGTGCCCGCGCGGCCCGGCATGACGGCGGTGGAGATGTTCCAGGCCGCGGCCGACGGCGCGATCAAGGCGCTGTGGATCGCCTGCACCAACCCCGCGCAGAGCCTGCCCGACCAGACCACCGTGCGCCGCGCCCTGCAACGTGCCGAGTTTGTGGTGGTGCAGGAGGCCTTCGCCACCACCGCCACCGCACAGTACGCCGACCTGCTGCTGCCTGCCACCACCTGGGGCGAGAAGACCGGCACCGTCACCAACAGCGAGCGCCGCATCAGCCGCGTGCGCGCTGCAGTGGCCGCACCCGGCGGCGCGCGGCACGACTGGCAGATCGCGCTGGCGCTGGCGCAGCGGCTGGAGAGGCACCTGCGCCCCGGCCAGCCCACGCTGTTCCCCTACGCCGGGGACACGGCGCAGGCCTGTGCCGAGGCCATCTGGAACGAACACCGCGAGACCACGCGCGGGCGCGACCTGGACATCACCGGCCTGACCTGGGCCGCGCTGGAGGCAGACGGGCCGCAGCAGTGGCCCTACCCGAGCGGCGCCCGCGCGGGCCGCGCGCGCCTGTATGCGGACGGCGTCTTTCCCACACCCGACGGGCGTGCGCGCTTCGTCCCCGCAGCCTGGCAGCCCCTGGCCGAGCCGCCCAGCGCGCGCTACCCGTTCAGCCTGACCACGGGACGCCTGCGCGACCAGTGGCACGGCATGAGCCGCACCGGCACGCTGGGGCGGCTGTTCGGCCACGCGTCCGAGCCCGCGCTGCAGATGCACCCGCAGGACCTGCAGCGCCTGCAGCTGGCCGCTGGCGACCTGGCGCATGTGACCAGCGCGCGCGGCTCCATCATCGCGCCCGTGCAGGCCGACGACACACTGGCACCCGGGCAGGCCTTCATGGCCATGCACTGGGGCGGCGAATACCTGGGCGGGCGCTCCAGCACGGGCCGGCCGCTGGCGGGCGTGAACGCGCTCACCACGCCGGCCTTCTGCCCTGGCTCCAAACAGCCGGAGCTCAAGCACGCGGCGGTGAAGGTGCTCAAGGCCGAGCTGCCCTGGACGCTGCTGGCCATGGCCTGGCTGCCCGAAGATGAAGCCCTGGCCGCGCGCGAGGCCCTGGCCGCGCTGATGCCAGAGCTACCCTTCGCCCACTGCGTGCCCTTCAGCGGCGCCGCGCCGGCGGCAGGTCCCGCGCGCACGGGCGTTCTGCTGCGCGGCGCCGCGCACGAGGCGCCGCCACCGGCCCTGCTCGCTCGCATCGAGCACCTGCTGCACCTGGACGGGCCTGGCACGCTGCGCTACGCCGACCGCCGCCGCGCCCAGCACCGCGCCGCGCGCCTGCAGCGCCAGGCCGACGGCCGCACCACTTTGGACGCACTGCTGCTGGCCGGCAATGGCAGCGCTGGCGGCTGGCTGCGCACGCTGCTGCAGGAAGAACTGCCCGTTCAATCCTACGGACGGTTGCTGCTGCTGCCCACCCAGCAGCCGCCCGTGGCCGTGGCCGCACGCGGCAAGCGGGTGTGCGTCTGCATGAACGTGACCGATACCGACATCACCGAGCGCCTGGGCCAGTGCCAGGGCAGCCCGGCCGAGCGCTTGGCGCAGTTGCAGGGCGCGCTGCGCTGCGGCACGCAATGCGGCTCCTGCGTGCCCGAGCTCAAGCGCATGGTGCAGGCGGCGGTCGCCGGCATAGGCACCACTGCGGTGCAGGCAGCATGACGCGGCACACAATTCGCCGCACGCATATAACGGGCGGTTATCAGACATGCCGCAGAATGGACACCACTCGTCCCACCCGCCAGCCAATACCCCATGGGCATCAGCCACTACATCAAGGAAATCGGCCGCGGCGCACGCGGCGCCAAGGCACTGGACCGCGCGCAAGCCGCCGATCTGTTCGGGCAAGTGCTCGACGGCCAGGTGACCGATCTGGAGATCGGCGCCTTCTGCGTGGCCATGCGCATCAAGGGCGAGACCGCCGAGGAAATGTGCGGCCTGCTGGACGCGGTGCATGCGCGCATCGCCGCCATACCGGCCTGTGCGGGCGGGCAGCCGCTCATCGTGCTGCCCAGCTACAACGGCGCGCGCAAGCTGCCCGTGCTCACGCCGCTGCTGGCGCTGCTGCTGGCGCGCGAAGGCCTGCCCGTGCTGCTGCACAGCATGCGCACCGAGGCGCGCCGCGTTCTGGCATCAAATGTGCTTGAAGCGCTGGATATACCTGCGCTAACAGCTCCTCAATCCATAGCACCCGGCAGCGTGGCGCACATCGGCACCGCGGTGCTGCTGCCCGGGCTGGCGCGCCTGCTGGCGGTGCGCGAGGTGATCGGCCTGCGCACACCGGGGCACAGCGTGGCCAAGCTGATGAACCCCTGCGCCGGCCCGGCGCTGGTGGTGAGCAGCTTCACACACCCCGAATATTTCGACATCCTGAGCGGCACCTTTGCCACGCTGGGCGCGCACGCGTTGCTGTCGCGCGGGCTGGAGGGCGAGGTGGCGGCCGACCCGCGCCGCACGCCGCGCTACGACGCCTTCATTGGCGGCACGCACCAACTGCTGCAAGACCAGCAGCCCGGCACGGCCGCCGAAGTGCCGGGCCTGCCGACCGAGATCGACGTAGCCACCACCGCCGCCTATACCCGGCGCGTGCTGGCGGGCGACGCGCCCGTGCCCCCTGCCCTGCGCCAGCAGGTGGAACATATCTTGCACTTGAGCCGTCAAATCACTGCACAGGCCTCGTCATGACCACACCTTCTCTTCCAGCCCATGCAGGCAGCTGCACCCTGGTGGGCGCCGGCCCCGGCGACCCCGAGCTGCTCACCCTCAAGGCGGTGAAGGCCATCCAGGCCGCCACCGTGCTGCTGGTGGACGACCTGGTGAGCGACGCCATCGTCGCGCTGGCCCGCCCCGGCGCCCGTGTCGTGCATGTGGGCAAGCGCGGCGGCTGCAAGAGCACGCCCCAGGCGTTCATCGAAAAGCTCATGCTCACCGCCGTGCAGGAGGGCGAGACCGTGGTGCGCCTGAAGGGCGGCGACCCGTTCATCTTTGGGCGGGGCGGCGAAGAGGTGGAGCACCTGTGCGCGGCGGGCGTGCCGGTGCAGGTGGTCAATGGCATCACCGCCGGCCTGGCGGGCATGACGCAGCTGGGCGCGCCGCTCACCCACCGCGAACATGCGCACGGCGTGGTCTTCATCACGGGCCACAACAAGCCTGGGAACCAAGGCACCGACTGGCGCCAGCTGGCCGCCACCGCGCGCGATGCACGCCTGACCCTGGTGATCTACATGGGTGTGACCGGCTGCGCCCACATCCAGGAGGAACTGCTCACCGGCCTGCCTGCACACACGCCGGCGGTGGTGATCCAGCATGTGAGCCTGCCGCAGCAGCGCCACGCGGTGACCACGCTGGGCCAGTTGCAGTCCACCATCACCCGCGAGGGGCTGGCCAGCCCCTCGGTGATCGTGATCGGCGACGTGGTGCGCGGCATCCAGGCCGTGGCGCACGGCGAAGATGCAGCCCCGGTAGCAGGCACGCGCAGCCGGGCGGTGTGACGGCTCAGCCGGCGGCGCTGGCCTGCGCCGCCTGGCGGATCTGCGCGAAGCGCTCGGCCTGTTCCCTGCGCAGGGCCTTGCGCAGCAGCGCGGCCTCCCAGCGGCGGCGCTCGTCGTAGCTGGTGGGGGCCAGCGGCGGCACGGGGGTGGGTTTGCCCGCATCGTCCACTGCCACCATCGAGAAGAAACAGCTGTTCACATGCCGCACCACCTGGGTGCGGATGTTCTCGGCCACCACCTTGATGCCGATCTCCATGGACGACGTGCCAGTATGGTTGACGCTGGCCAGGAAGGTCACCAGTTCGCCCACGTGGATGGGCTGCAGGAACATCACCTGGTCCACGCTCAGCGTGACCACGTAGCTGCCCGAATAGCGGCTGGCGCAGGCATAGGCCACCTGGTCCAGCAGCTTGAGGATGGCGCCGCCGTGGACGTTGCCGGAGAAGTTGGCCATGTCGGGCGACATGAGCACGGTCATGCTGAGTTGGTGCGCGGGAAGGTGCATGGCGGTATTAGAGCGTGTTTAAGCCGACCGTGCGAGGCCGGAGCACGTGCCTTCACCCGCCACGCCCGTGTCACACCCGCGTCACGGTTTCTTGGTTTCCCCCAGTGGGCGCGTACGCCGGCGTTCCTAGCATGGCCCCTGCGCTGCCCATGGCGGTGCAGCGCCAGCCCAATACAAAAAGCAGGGAGCTCCCATGACCACGCCGTTCATCGTCCACCCTTGTGCGCCGCGCAGGCGGCTGCTGCAGTCTCTGTGCGCGAGTGCCTGTGCGCTCGCGTGGCCGGCGCTGGCCCAGCAGCGCTCGGCAGACGCCAAGGCAGCCATCCTCATCGGGCGCTCCTCGGCACTGTCGGGGCCCATGGCGCCGTTCCTCACGCCGGTGCACGAGGGGCAGGAGGCCGCCCTGGCGGACTTCAACGAGGCCGGCGGCGTCGCAGGGCGCAAGGTGCAGCTCGTGTCCCTGGACGACAAGTTCGACGCCGCGCTCGCCCTGGACAACGCGCGCAGGCTCGTGCAGGACAGCGGCGTGGTGGCCCTGTTCGGCCAGGCCGGCACCTCGCAGGTGCTGGCGCTGCTGCCCTACCTGGCGCAGGCACGCACGCCGCTGGTGGCCGTCTACACCGGCAGCCCCGCGGTGCACGGCGCGCGCAGCCCCTACCTGTTCACCACCAGCGCCAGCTACGCGGACGAGCTGGTGAAGATCGTGCGCAACCTCGTGGCCATTCAGACCACGCGCATCGGCGTCGCCTACGAGAACAACGACTTCGGCAAGCTCGCCATGCCCCTGGTCGAGAAGGCCATCACGGCCGAGGGCGGCACCTTCGTGGGCGCCCATGCCATGCACAGCAGCGGCCAGGACGCCGAGGCCGCCGCCAAGGCCCTGGCGGCCCTGCGGCCGCAAGCCGTGGTGATGATTGCCGCGGGCCCGCCCGTGGTGGCCTACGTGCGCGCCAATAAGGCGCACCTGGGCGTGCCGGTGTACACGCTGTCGCTGGGCGCGGGTGCGCAGGTCATCCGCGCGCTGGGCAGTGACGCGCGCGGGCTGGCCGTGGCGCGCACCACGCCGCCGCCCACGCGGCTGACCACCGCCGTGGCACGCGAGTTCCAGGCGTCCATGAAGCGCCACGGCCACCCCGTGGACTATGACCGCTTCAGGGGCTACCTGGACGCGCGCATCCTCATTGAAGGCCTGCGCGCCGCGGGCCCTTCGGTGACGGGCGCATCGCTGGCGGCGACCCTGGAAGGGCTGCACAAGGTGGACCTGGGCGGCTACACCTACCAGTACAGTGCGCAGAACCGCAATGGCTCCAGCTACGTGGACATCGCCGTGATCGGGCCCGACGGCAACTACATGCACTGAACTGCCTGCACTGCTCGGCCTCGGAGCCCGTACGCGACAATCGGCGGCTTTGCCCGCCAGGTTGCTGCCCGTGTCCACACCCTTCTTTGATGCCGTCATCATCGGCGCCGGCGCCGCCGGCCTGTTCTGCGCCGCCCAGGCGGGCCAGCGCGGGCTCAAGGTGCTGCTCGTCGACCATGCGGACAAGGTGGCCGAGAAGGTCCGCATCTCGGGCGGCGGGCGCTGCAACTTCACCAACCGCGACCTGGACGTGCGCGCGCCGCACAAGCACTTCGTGGGGCAGAACGCGCAGTTCTGCCGCTCCGCGCTGTCGCGCTACACGCCGGCGGACTTCATCGCGCTGGTGGAGCGCCACGGCATCGCCTACCACGAGAAGCACAAGGGCCAGCTGTTTGCCGACCGCTCGGCCGAGGACATCATCGCCATGCTGCTGGCCGAATGCGCCCAGGGGCGCGTGGAGCGCTGGCAGCCCTGCGGCGTCAAGAATGTGGTCTTTTTGGCCGATGAGGCAGGCGGTAAAAGCGCTGGCAGCTATCAAATTGATACCGATCGCGGCCCGGTGCAGGCGCGCAGCCTGGTGGTGGCGACGGGCGGGCTGTCCATCCCCAAGATCGGTGCCACGGACTTCGGCTACCGGCTGGCACAGCAGTTCGGACTGCCGCTGGTGGCGCAACGCCCCGGCCTGGTGCCGCTGACCTTCGACGGCCAGGCCTGGGCGCCCTACGCACAGCTTGCCGGGCTGGCACTGCCGGTGGAGATCAGCACCGGCGCCAAGAAGGAACGCATGGCCTTCGTGGAAGACCTGCTGTTCACGCACCGCGGGCTGTCGGGCCCGGCCGTGCTGCAGATCTCCAGCTATTGGCAGCCGGGCACGCCGCTGACCATCAACCTCGCACCGGGCGTGGACCTGCCGGCCGCACTGGCCCAAGCCAAGGTGCGCTCGCGCAAGCTGATCGCCAACGAACTGGCCGCGCTCGTGCCCAGCCGTCTGGCCGACGCCTGGGCCAGCCAGATCGTGGACTGGCAGCGCCCCATCAACGAAGCCGCGGACAAGGCCCTGGCGCGGTTGGCCGAGCGGCTGGCGCGCTGGGAGCTCACCCCCACGGGCACCGAAGGCTACAAGAAGGCCGAGGTGACGCTGGGAGGCGTGGACACGCGCGCCCTGTCGCAACAGACCATGGAATGCAAGGCCCAGCCGGGCCTGTACTTTATCGGCGAGGTGGTAGACATCACCGGCTGGCTGGGCGGCTACAACTTCCAATGGGCCTGGGCCAGCGCCCACGCCTGCGCCCAGGCCCTCCCGCTCCACTGAACGCCCTCCGTCTCTAGGGGCCGTCTGCGCGCGAATTTCTGGCCGATTTTTAATATTCATGTAAAATGAATCTTAAGAAAACCGCCCTGCCAAAGGCCCGCCATGTCCCTGCCCCCGCTCGTCTCCGCCTCCCGCCCGGCCCAGTCCGCCGCTCCGCTGCAAGGCTGGCCTTTGCTGCGACTGGGGTTTCGGCCCTTCTACCTGGGCACGGCCCTGCTGGCCTGTCTGGCGGTGCCGCTGTGGATAGCGATCTTTCTGGGCCGCATCCAGGTGCCGTTGCCGATGTCACCTTTGCTGTGGCACGCGCACGAGATGCTGTTCGGCTTCGCCGCAGGCGTGGTGGTGGGCTTTCTGCTCACCGCCGTCAAGGCCTGGACCGGCCTGGAGACGGCCCGCGGTCCGCTGCTGGGCGCGCTGGCCCTGCTGTGGCTGGCCGCGCGGCTGGCTTCGCTGGTGGCGCCCTACGCCGTCTATGCCACGCTGGACATGCTGCTGCTGCCGGCCGTGGCCGCCGTGCTGCTGCGCGTGCTGATCAAGGCCGGCAACAAGCGCAACATTCCGCTGATCTGCCTGCTGCTGCTGATGGCTGCGGCCAACCTGGTGTTCCATCTTTCGGTGCTGGGCATCGTGGCGGTGCCGGCCGTGAGCGCGCTGTATGCCGAGCTGGCGCTGATCCTCATGGTGGTGAGCGTGATCACCGGCCGCGTGGTGCCCATGTTCACGCGCAACGTGACGCCCGGCCTGGTCATCAACATGCCGCGCAAGTTCGAGCTGTTGCTGCTGGCCGTCACGGCCGTGGCGCTGGCGCTGTGGGTGTTCGCAGCGCCCGCGCCGGTGGTGCTGGTGGCCAGCCTCGCGGCGGGTGTGATGCATGCGGTGCGGCTGTGGAAGTGGCATCCGCAGGTCACGTTCAAGCGCCCCATCCTCTGGATCCTGCACGCTTCGTACGCATGGCTGCCCCTGGGCTTCGTGCTGCTGGCGCTGGCGCAACTGGGCTGGGTCGTGCCGTCGCTGGCCGTGCATGCCTTTGCCGTGGGCGTGATCGGCGGGCTGATCATCGGCATGGTCACGCGCACCGCGCGCGGCCATACGGGCCGGCCGCTGCAGCCCTCGCGCGGCGAAGTGGTGGCCTATGCCCTGGTGATGCTGGCCGCCGTGCTGCGCGTGCTGGTGCCCGCCGTGCAACCCGCGTGGTACGCCTATGCGCTGGAAGGCGCCGCCTGCCTGTGGGCCATCGCCTTCGCGATCTACCTCGTGATCTACACCCCCTGGCTGATGCGCACCCGTCTGGACGGCAAGGACGGCTGATGCCGGCCCATGCCTCACAACTGCAAGCTCCCTCCCCCCTTTTTTTACACACACCCGAAAGGTTGAACCATGAGCAACACCGTTTCCGTGATCGACGTACGCACCATCGCTCCTTATGAGCGCCATGCGCAAATCTTTGGCCGCCTGGACGCGCTGGGCGCGGGCGAGTCGCTGCAGATCGTGAACGACCACGACCCCGTGCCGCTGCGCATGCAACTGGAAGGCCGCGCACCCGGCCAGTTCCAGTGGGCGTACCTGGAGGCAGGCCCCCGACAGTGGCAGATCGAAATCACCAAGCTGGCATCCAAGACCCAGGCTGCCGCAGAGGCTGAAGACTCCTGCTGCTCGGGCGGTGCCTGCTGCGGCTGATCGGCGAAGCCACTCAACCAAAGCAAAAGGGGCAGGTATCACCTGCCCCTTTTTGATCGTCCCTGCTTCACAGCCCCAGCGCCAGCTGCGCCTCCTCGCTCATCATGGAGCGGTCCCAGGGCGGGTCAAACACCAGATTCACCGTGATCTCGCCCACGCGCGGCAGGGCCAGCAGCTTGTCGCACACCTCGTCGGCAATCGCTTCGCCCATGCCGCAGCCGGGGGCGGTGAGCGTCATGTCCACCAGCGCGCGCACCTTGTGGGCATCGTCGGGCAAGGGCTCGAAAGCCAGCCGGTACACCAGGCCCAGGTCCACGATGTTCACCGGGATCTCCGGGTCGTAGCAGGTGCGCAGCGTCTCCCACACCAGCGGCTCCAGTTCCTCGATGGGCAGGTCCGCGGGCGCAGTGATAGTCTCGGGCGGCGTCTTGCCGATAGCGTCGGCATCCACACCCTTCAGCCGCATGAGCTGGCCTTCGACCAGCAGCGTGAAGGACGAACCCAGCGCCTGCGTGATCTGCGCCAGTTGCCCGGCCTCCAGTTCGATCGGCTCGCCGCTGGGAATCGCCTCCACGGTCACGTTGCGGCGCACCAGCACATCCTCGCGATGGCGGCGGTAGGTCATGCGGGCTCCTCCTCAGTACTTACGCTCTGGCCGTTGCCGTTGTCGGCAATCGCATGCATCAGCGCATGCCAGCCCAGCAGGGCGCACTTGATGCGGCTGGGGTACTGGCGCACGCCGGCCAGGCTGACCAGCTTGCCCAGCGGGGCGTCCTCAGGCGCCTCCTCTCCCGTCAGCACCGCACGAAAGTGCTGCTGCAGCGCCTGCGCGGCGGCAACCTCCTTGCCCTTCACGGCCTCGGTCATCATCGAGGTAGAGGCCATGCAAATCGCGCACCCCTGGCCGGTGAAGCGGATGTCCTGCACGCGCCCTTGCTGCAGCTGCAGTTCCACGGCAATGCGGTCGCCACACGACGGGTTGGTGCCCTGCGCCTGGTGCGTGGGCTGCGGCAGATGGCCGAAGTTGCGCGGTGCGCGCTTGTGCTCCAGCACCACTTCCTGGTACAGCTCGTTCTCGGCGTTGCCGGTGAATCCAGTCATCGCATGACCTCCAGCGCCTGTGCCACGCCGGCGATCAAGCGCTCGACCTCCTCATGGCTGTTGTACAGCGCGAACGATGCGCGCGTGGTCGGCCCCATCCCCAGGTGCTCCTGCAGCGGCTGTGCGCAGTGGTGGCCCGTGCGCACGGCGATGCCGCGCTCGTCCAGCAGCGTGCCGATGTCGTGCGGGTGCACGTCGCGTGCCACAAACGACACCAGCGACGCCTGCGTGGCATGCGGGGCAAGCACCGTCACACCCTCCAGTGCCGACAAGCCCGCCAGCGCCTGCGCGCGCAGGGCCTGCACGTGCAGGTCAATGGCCTCTCGGCCAATACCATCGATGAAGCGCGCCGCCGCCGCCAGGCCCACGGCCCCGGCCACGTTGGGCGTGCCGCCTTCCAGCCGCGCAGGCAGCGCCGCATAGCCCGCAGCGGTGTAGCTCACCCACTCCACCATGTCGCCCCCCAGGCGCAGCGGGTACAACCGCTCCAGCGCCTCGCGCCGGCCGGCCAGTGCGCCGGTGCCCATGGGCCCGTACATCTTGTGGCCGGAGAAGGCCATGAAGTCCGCCTCCAGCTCCGCCAGAGCGGGCATGGCATGGCCCACCGCCTGCGCGGCATCCAGCACCGTGAGGGCGCCAGCCGCGCGTGCCATGGCCAGCAGCGCCTCATACGGAGGACGCTCGCCCGTGGCATTGGCGCAGGCCGTGAGTGCCAGCACGCGGGTGTTGGGTGTGAGCAATGGCGCCAGATCGGCCTCATGCACGCGTCCCTGCGCGTCGGGCTGGAGGACGACCAGTTCCGCCCCGCTCATGCGTGCAGCCTGCTGCCAGGGCACCAGGTTGGCATGGTGCTCCAGCCCGCTCACGATGATGCGGTCGCCGGGGCGCAGCCAGGCCTTGCCCGGCCCCGCGGCCCACAACCCTTGGGCCACGAGGTTCAGCGCCTCGGTCGTGCCGCTGGTGAAGACCAGTTCATGCTGCATGCCCGCGCCGATGAAGCGCTTGAGCGTGGCGCGCGCCTCTTCAAAGGCGTCGGTGGCGCGCTGGCTCAGCGTGTGCACGCCGCGGTGAATGTTGGCGCGGTCATGGCGTTCGAAGCGCTGCATGGCTTCCTGCACCGCCAGTGGCATCTGCGTGGTGGCGGCGTTGTCCAGATAGGCCAGCGGCTGCCCGTGGATGCGCTGCGCCAGCACCGGAAACTGCGCGCGCAGTGCCTGCACCGGCAGGCCGCCGGTGTGCAACAAAGGATGTGGTTTACCCATGGTGTGCCTCCTCGGCTGTGGGCTGCAGCCGGGCGATCGCACCGGCCAGCCAGCCGCTCTGCAGCCACTGCGCCAGCATGCCGTCCCCCTCGGCCCCCAGGCATCGATCAAGCAACGCTTGGGCCATGCCTTCAATGATGAGCGCGCGCGCGGCCGCGTCATCCAACCCGCGCTGGCGGGCGTAGAACAGCGCATCCTCGGGCAACGCACCCCAGGTAGCGCCGTGCGCGGCCTGCACGTTGTCGTGCAGGATCTCCAGGTGCGGGCGCAGGATCAAACGTGGCTGGCCCGCCAGCGGCACGCCGGCCAGGCGCTGGCGCACATCGGCCCCGTCGCTGCCGGGCGCGATGCGCGTATAGGCATTCGCCACCGCGTGGGCGCGGCCCTGGGCCAGGGCCAGGGTCTCGACCTGGCTCACGGCCTGTGCAGCTTGCAGGTCGGTGTACGTCTGCTGGTCCAGCTTGCCGTCCGCCAACAGCAGCAACGCGGCCTGCCGCGCGCTGGCGCCCGCGCCCTGCAGCGTGATGTGGCTGCGTTGCAGGTGGTAGCTGGCGCCCGTGGCGACCAGCGCCTGG
The DNA here is from genome assembly GCF_001023515.1 of Diaphorobacter sp. J5-51. Lineage (NCBI taxonomy): Bacteria > Pseudomonadati > Pseudomonadota > Betaproteobacteria > Burkholderiales > Comamonadaceae > Diaphorobacter > Diaphorobacter sp. J5-51. The sequence continues at coordinate 51,422 of NZ_JSYI01000073.1, forward strand.
GCATAAGCGGCACCTGCCGCCACATGGACCTGCAGGTGGTGCGCCACGCGGTCGTCGGCCAACGGCGCAGCGACGCGCAGGTGTTGTAGCCGTGCCCCCTGCGCCAGACGGATGTGGGCGTGCAGGTTTTGTGACACGGCCGACAGACCGTCTGCGGCAGGCCGCTCATGGGTTTCGATCAGAACGCACTGCACGCCGGCTTCCACGTCCAGCACCAGCAAGGGCGCCTCGGCCGCGGCGCCGGGCTGGTGGTGCAGCTCCAGGCACACAGGCTCGCGCTCACGGCCCGGCGTGGCGGCCACGCGCAGGCGCAGGCCCCGGCGGCACAGGGCACGATGCGCCCAGGCGAAGGGGGCGGCGGCCCCATCCCCACCGCCGGACTCTGGCGACGGCAGCCCTGCCATCAACTCGGCGCGCTGCGCCGGGTCCAGGGCGTCCAGCCAACGCGCCTGGACGCTGGTGGCCGCCTGTGCGTGGGGCAGGCGCAGCGTCCAGCCCGCACCCGCGGGCAACGAGGCCTCATCGACGACCTCGGCCTGCGTTCCCAGCCAGTCCTGCAGCACGGGCGGGGGCAGGTGGTGAAAGGCTTCGCTGCGCCGCGCAATCCAGCCCTGCGTCTGCAGGCGCTCGCGCGCGGCGTGCATGTCGGCTTGTGCGCTGTTCATGGTGTCATGCCTCCGCCGTGGCAGGTTGGCGCGTAAAGCCCGTGCGGGCGATGCGCCGCGCCAGCTCCACGTCGCCCGTCTCGGCGATACGGCCCTGGTCCAGGCGCAGCACGGTGTCGGGCTGCAGCTGCTCGATCAGGTGCAGGTAGTGCGAGACGACGATGAAGGCCGTGCCCTGTTCGCGCAGTTTCTGCACCAACGCGACCACGGCGCGCACGCCGTCCACGTCCATGCCCGAGTCGATTTCGTCCAGCAGCGCCAGGCGCGGTTGCAGCAGCGCCAGCTGCAGCAGTTCATTGCGCTTGCGCTCGCCGCCGGAAAAACCTTCGTTCACCGGGCGGCCCAGCATGGCCTGGGGCAACCCCAGTTCGTGGGCGGCCTGCTTGGCGCTGGCCAGGAAGTCGAACGCATCCAGCGGCTGCTGGCCGCGCGCCTCGTGCACGGCATTCAGCGCGGTGCGGATGAACAGGTTGTTCTTCACACCCGGCACATCGGGCGGCGACTGGAAGGACACGAACAGCCCCGCGCGGGCGCGCTCATGCGCGGGCAGCTGCAGCAGGTCCTGCCCGTCCAGCAGCGCCTGGCCGGCTTGCACCTGGTAACTCGGGTGGCCGGCCAGCGCCATGCCCAGCGTGCTCTTGCCGCTGCCGTTGGCGCCCATCAGCACGACGAGCGCGCCGGCGGGCACGTCCAGCGAGACCGATTGCAGCACGGTGCGCTCGCCAACGCGCACACGCAGGTCGCGCACTTGCAGCAAAGGAGTGGTGGAGGTCATGTGGGTTTCCTATTAATTTGATAGCTGTTCGCGCTGAATGGATAAGGGCTAGAGTCCTTTTTCATTCAAACTTTGTCATCTCAACCCACCGCACCTTCCAGCGACACGGCAAGCAGCGCCTTGGCTTCCAGCGCGAATTCCATGGGCAACTCTTCCAGCACCGCCTGGCAAAAGCCGCCGACGATGAGGGCCGTGGCCTCCTGCGGGTCGATGCCACGCTGCTGGCAATAGAACAGGCGCTCTTCCGAGATGCGCGTGGTGGTGGCCTCGTGCTCCACCACGGCATCGCTGCGCGCGGTGTCCACGTAAGGGAAGGTGTGTGCGCCGCAGTCGGGCCCGATGAGCAGCGAGTCGCACTGCGTGTGGTTGCGCGCGCCGGCGGCGCCGGGGTTCACGCGCACCAGGCCGCGGTAGCTGTTGTGCGCGTGGCCCGCGCTGATGCCCTTGGAGACGATGCGGCTGGTGGTGTTCTTGCCCAGGTGGATCATCTTGGTGCCGGTGTCCGCCTGCTGGAAGTGGTTGGACACGGCGATCGAGTGGAACTCGCCGTTCGATTCGTCACCGCGCAGCACCACGCTGGGGTACTTCCAGGTGATGGCCGAGCCGGTCTCGATCTGCGTCCAGGCGATGCGCGAGCGCCTGCCGGCCGCCAGGCCGCGCTTGGTCACGAAGTTGTAGATGCCGCCCACGCCGTTCTCGTCGCCGGGGTACCAGTTCTGCACCGTGGAGTACTTGATAAACGCGTCGTCGTGCGCGATCAACTCCACCACGGCGGCGTGTAGCTGGTTCTCGTCGCGCTGCGGGGCGGTGCAGCCCTCCAGATAGCTGACCGAACTACCCTCCTCGGCAATGATCAGCGTGCGCTCGAACTGCCCCGTGTTCTGCGCGTTGATGCGGAAGTAGGACGACAGCTCCATGGGGCACTTCACGCCCTTGGGAATGTAGACAAAGGAGCCATCGGAAAACACCGCCGAGTTCAGCGCGGCATAGAAGTTGTCGCCCTGCGGCACCACGGTCCCCAGGTATTTCTCGACCAGCTCCGGGTGGTTCTGCACCGCATGCGAGAACGAGCAGAAGATCACGCCCACTTCGGCCAACTGCTCGCGGAAGGTGGTGCCCACCGAGACCGAGTCGAACACCGCGTCCACCGCCACGCCCGCCAGGCGGGCGCGCTCGTGCAGCGGCACGTTGAGCTTCTCGTAGGTCTCCAGCAGCTTGGGGTCCACCTCGTCCAGGCTCTTGGGTGCGTTTTTGAGCGACTTGGGTGCCGAGTAGTAGCTCAGCGCCTGAAAATCGATGGGCTCGATCTTCAGGTGCGCCCAGTCGGGCAGCTCCATCGCACGCCAGCGCTCGAAGGCCGCCAGCCGCCAGTCCAGCAAAAACTGCGGCTCGCGCTTCTTGCGCGAGATGGCGCGGATGGTGTCCTCGTCCAGGCCCGGCGGCAGGGAATCGGACTCGACGTCGGTGACGAAACCGTGCTGGTACGGGCGCTGCAGCGCCTGCTCCAGCGCGGGCGCCTGCGGCGCCTCGCGACCGGCGACGGGCGCATCGAGGATGGCGGGTTGTGAGGACATGACCGTGGGGCGGAGTTTTAATATTCATATGTTATGAATCTTTTAAAAATCCGCCAAACCCGCATGCGGTCCCTGCACCCGCATCAGGGGTTTACCGGCTCGCCGCTTCTTGGGCCAGCGGCTTGACGTCAGGCCAGCGCATCACCCCACTGAGCCGGTCACCTCGCCCCAGCGCACCACGCCCAGCCAGTTGCGCAGCGCCACCACGCCGGGCGGCGTGATCTCCAGCGCGCGCGATGCCTGCGCGCGCCGCAGCCAGCCGCGCTCCAGGCAATGCACGCACAGCAGCGCCCCCAGGCGCCCGGCCATGTGGGGGCGGCGCTCACTCCAGTCCAGACAGGGCCGGCATGGTGGGCGCCGCGCGGCGCCTGCGGCCAGTGCGTCCTGCGCGGCCAGGCCCAGCGGTGCCAGCACAGCCTGCGCCCGGCCGGTCACCCGCCCACCCGCATCGTCATCGAAGACGATGGCGCCCTCCTCCAACAGGTGCGCGGCGATGGCCACGCCCAGGCGGCCGGCAATATGGTCATAGCAGGTACGCGCCTGGCGCAGCGCCGCGTCGCGCGGGCCCACGACCACGGGCCGCGGCGCCGTCGCCTGCCGCACGGCCAGCTGCATCAGCCCTTCCAGCAAATGCGCCACCTCGGGCGAAGCCAGGCGGTGGTACCGATGGCGCCCCTGGCGTTCCAGCACCAGCAGCCCGGCCTCCACCAACAGGCCCAGGTGGCGGCTGGCCGTGGCGGCAGACACGCGCCCGGCCTCGGCCAATTCACGTGCCGTGAGGGCGCGACCGTCCATCAGCGCGACCAGCATGGCGGTGCGCGCCGGCTCGCCCACCAGGGCCGCGACATGCGCAATCTGGTTGGTATTCATGCGCGCAGTGTGCCGCAGCCAGCCCGGCGCACGCTTCGTTCCGGGACGAAACATCGGCCGTGCGACGGCCGGCACCATGGACGCATCCACCCACCACAGGAGCACGCCATGCCCATCACCTGTTTCATCCGCTACGAGATCGACCCTTTCCAGCGCGAGGCCTTCCGCGCCTATGCCGAAGCCTGGGGGCGCATCATCCCGCGCTGCGGCGGCCACCTGCTGGGCTACTTCCTGCCCAGCGAGGGCACCAATTACGAGGCGTGGGGCCTGATCGCCTTCGCCAGCCTGGCCGACTACGAGGCCTACCGCGCCCGGCTCAAGGCCGACCCCGAGGGCCGCGCCAACTTCGAGATGGCGCAGCGCCAGCGCTTCATCCTGCGCGAGGAACGCAGCTTCACCGAGGCGGTGGCGGGCACCCTCGCGCGCCCCGCATCGCCCACCACCACGCAGGCCCAGCCATGATCGCCGTCATCTTTGAAGTGCAGCCGAGCAGCGACGGCCGCCAGGCCTACCTGGACCTGGCAGCGGACCTGCGCGCCGCGCTGCAGGCCATCGACGGCTTCATCTCCGTGGAGCGCTTCGAGAGCCTGTCCACGCCCGGCAAGCTGCTGTCGCTGAGCTTCTGGCGCGACGAAGAGGCCGTAGCCCGCTGGCGCGCGTTGCCGCAGCACCGCCAGGCCCAGGCGACGGGCCGCGCAGGCGTGTTTGCCGACTACCGGCTGCGCGTGGCCACCGTGCAGCGCGACTACGGCCTACATGCGCGAGGAGAGACACCCGCCGACTCGCGCGCCTGCCATGCGCCGCGGCCTGTGCCCAACCCCGCGCCGGGCAGCCGCTTGCCCGGCAGCGCAGAGCCGTTATAATGCTCGGCTCTGCTGGCATGACCCCGTCGGCCGGATACTAGTTACAGACGGGGAAAACCGCCGTATATGGCTTTTGGGCCCGATCTTCCCGAAAACCCGCTAGCGGCACCTATTGGAAAACATTAGCTAATGACGACCATTCGTGTAAAAGAAAACGAACCCTTTGACGTGGCCCTGCGCCGCTTCAAGCGCACCATCGAAAAGCTGGGCCTGCTGACCGACCTGCGCGCCCGTGAGTTCTACGAAAAGCCCACCGCCGAGCGCAAGCGCAAGAAGGCTGCCGCCGTGAAGCGCCACTACAAGCGCGTGCGCAGCATGCAGCTGCCCAAGAAGCTGTACTAAGCACAGCCCGGCGTTGACACCAGACGCCACAAAACCCGCGCTAGGGACGCCAAGCGCGGGTTTTTTGTTTTCTACACCGTTTGACTGGAGAAACACCATGAGCCTCAAGGACCAGATCACCGAAGACATGAAAACCGCCATGCGCGCCAAGGACAGCGAGCGCCTGGGCACCATCCGCCTGCTGCAGGCCGCCATGAAGCAAAAGGAAGTGGACGAGCGCATCACGCTGGATGACGCGGCCATCCTGGCCATCGTGGACAAGCTGATCAAGCAGCGCAAGGACAGCATCACCGCCTTCGAGGGCGCGGGCCGCCAGGACCTGGCCGACAAGGAAAAGGCCGAAATGGCCGTGCTGCAGGCCTACCTGCCCGAACGCATGTCGGCCGACGAAGTGGCTACCGCAGTGAAGTCCATCGTGGCCGAAGTCGGCGCAGAACTGGGCAAGACGGTGGGCCCCGGAGACATGGGCAAGGTGATGGGCGTGGTCAAGACCCGCCTGGCCGGCAAGGCCGACATGGGCCAGGTGTCGGCCGCCGTGAAGGCCGCGCTGAGCAGTTAATTGCCACTATGCTATTCATAGCTGCTCGCGCTTGATGTGTCTCGATCACAGACCCATTTGGCATTGAGTTCATTCGCTGGCAAGCGCTGGTAGCTATCGTTTTCGCTGCGCCGCACACGCCCCGCTCAACAGCCGCTCGGACACCTACAGACCTGGCTGCTGGCAGACCGCTGGGCTGCGCGGGGCGCGGCCCCCGTACTGGGCGTCCCCCCGCCATTCCGTGCGCAGCGGCAAACGTCCTGCCAACGTCACGAAAGACGCAGACACGGGCGCGCACATTGAACGGACGCTCTCCTCGGTGAACAATGGCGGGCTTACATCGTTTGAAAAGCCACCCATGCAGCAGCAACGCACCCACAAGATCGCCGTGATCGCCGGAGACGGCATCGGCAAGGAAGTCATGCCCGAAGGCCTGCGCGCCGTGCAGGCCGCCGCCCGGCGCTTCGGTCTGAACCTGGAACTGCACACCTTCGACTGGGCGCATTGCGACTATTACGCCCGGCACGGCCAGATGATGCCCGACGACTGGAAGTCGCAGCTGTCGGGCATGGACGCCATCTTCTTCGGCGCCGTAGGCTGGCCGGCGACCGTACCCGATCACATCTCGCTGTGGGGTTCGCTGCTAAAAATGCGCCGCGAGTTCGACCAGTACATCAACCTGCGCCCCGTGCGCCTGTTCGAGGGCGTGCCCTGCCCGCTGGCCGGCCGCAAGCCCGGCGATATCGACTACTACGTGGTGCGCGAAAACACCGAGGGCGAATACACGTCGCTGGGCGGCATCATGTACGAGGGCACGGACCGCGAGATCGTGATCCAGGAATCGGTCTACTCGCGCCACGGCGCCAACCGCCTGCTGAAGTTCGCCTTCGACCTGGCGCAAAGCCGCCCGCGCAAGCACGTGACGCTGGCCACCAAAAGCAACGGCATCGCCATCAGCATGCCCTGGTGGGACCAGCGCGCCGACGATGTCGCCAAGGGCTACCCCGAAGTCACGCTGGACAAGCAGCACATCGACATCCTCACCGCACGCTTCGTGCTGCAGCCCGGCCGCTTCGACGTGGTGGCCGCCACCAACCTGTTTGGCGACATCCTCTCCGACCTGGGGCCCGCCACCACCGGCACCATCGGCCTGGCACCGTCGGCCAACCTGAACCCCGAGCGCACCTTCCCCAGCCTATTCGAGCCCGTGCACGGCTCGGCGCCCGACATCTACGGCCAGAACATCGCCAACCCGATCGCCATGATCTGGTCCGGTGCGCTGATGCTGGACTTCCTGACCCACGGCCAAGGCGCGGGGCGGCAGGCCCACGATGCCATCATTGCGGCCATCGAAGAGATCATCAAAAGCGGCCCGCGCACGCCAGACCTGGGCGGTGCGGCAAGCACCACGCAGGTGGGCGAGGCCATCGCCGCGCGCATCGCGCACGGGTAACCCCCGCCCGCAGGGCGCGGCATGTTTCCGTCAACGGACTTACGCTATTGATTAAATAGCATGTAGCGCTTGTCCATCAAGCGCTGCAGCCCATTTCAGCAACATATTGCGCACGCGCCCGCTGCGCGCAATGGCCGCATTCCCGCCGCGGTCCGTGCGGCCGGGTTAGCATAGCCCCCCACACTATATTTTCGAGTCATTCCATGTCCCACACCCGCGGGCAAAAAGACAAGCTGATCGCACGCGTGCGGCGCATCAAGGGCCAGATGGAGGGCATCGAGCGCGCCCTGGAGGGTGACGCCGCGTGCGCAGAAGTGCTGCGGCAGCTCGCTTCGGCACGCGGCGCCATGAATGGTCTGACCACCGAAGTCATGCTGGGCCACCTGCAGGCTCATGTGGTGGACGCCGGCACCGATGCCGAGCGCCGCACCGGCGGCGAAGAAATGATGGACATCCTGCGCTCGTACCTGAAATGACTTCCTCCACCCTGCACACCGCGGGCGCGGCGCCCGCACCCTTCCCCGCCGACCATCACCACGTCTTCCTGGGCGCAGAGCACCAGCGCAACGAGCGGCGTGTGTGGCTCGTGATCGCGCTGACGGCCGGCATGATGGTCGCCGAGATCCTGGCGGGCAAGCTGTACGGTTCGATGGCCCTGGTGGCCGACGGCTGGCACATGTCCACGCACGCCGGTGCCATGCTGATCACGGCGCTGGCCTATGGGTATGCACGCCGCCATGCGGCCAACCCACGCTTCTCGTTCGGCACCGGCAAGATGGGCGACCTGGCCGGCTTCGCCAGCGCCGTGGTGCTGGCCATCGTGGCGCTGCTCATCGCGTGGGAGAGCTTCCTGCGGCTGACCAACCCCGTGCCCATCCGCTTCGAGCAGGCGATCGCCGTGGCGGTGATCGGCCTGGTGGTGAACCTGGTGTCCGCCCGCCTGCTGCATGGCGGACATGGGCACCACCACCATGGCCACGATCACGGGCACGACCATCACCACGCCGACCACGACCACGATCACGGCCGCCATGGCCACGACAACAACCTGCGCGCGGCCTACCTGCATGTGCTGGCCGACGCGCTGACCTCCGTGCTGGCCATCGCGGCGCTGCTCGTGGGGCGCAGTTACGGCTGGCTCTGGGCCGACCCGGCCATGGGCGTGGTGGGCGCCCTGGTGATCGCCCGCTGGTCCTGGGGTTTGATCCGTGACGCCGGCAGCGTGCTGCTGGATGCGCCGGCGGAAGGGCCGCAGGTCCGCCAGGAGATCGAGGACATCCTCGCCGCCACGGGCGACACGCTGAAAGACCTGCACGTCTGGCAGGTCGGCCCGGGCCATTTTGCTGCCATCGTTTCCGTCGCCTCGGCCACGCCGCAGCCCGCACAGCACTACAAGGCCCTGCTGCTGCCAGTGCACGAGCTGTCGCACGTCACCGTGGAAGTACAGGCGCTTTGAGCACACATGCCATGAGTCACCCTCCCCTGCCGTTTTCCCAGGCCTGCGAAAACAACCAGGCGCCCATCTTCGCCGTGCTGCAGCAGGCCTTTGCCGACCGGCGGCATGTGCTGGAGATCGGCTCGGGCACAGGCCAGCACAGCGTGTATTTCGCGCCGCGCCTGCCCCACTTGGTGTGGCAGACCAGCGACCTGGCGGACAACCACGCGGGCATACGCGCCTGGCATGCGCAGCACCCGGCCCCCAACCTGCGCCCGCCGCTGCTGCTGGACCTGGCGCACAGCGATTGGCCGCAGGGCGAGCCTGACAGCGGGCCGTTCGACGCGGTATTCAGCAGCAACACCGCGCACATCGTGGCCTGGCCGCTGGTGCAGCGGCTGTTCGCGCTGGCCGGTGCCCACCTGCCTGGCGGCGGCGTGCTGGCGCTGTACGGCCCCTTCAACTACGGCGGCACCTACACCAGTGACAGCAACCGCGCCTTTGATGCCTGGCTGCGCCAGCGCGACCCGCACAGCGGCATCCGCCACTTCGAGGACATCGTGGCACTGGCGGCACAGCACGGCCTCGCGCTCGCGCACGACCACGCCATGCCTGCGAACAACCGGCTGCTGGTGTTCCACCGCACCGCCGCCCCGGCGGAGCCTGCCGTAGAGTGACGCCGACACCCCCTCGCCGTCTGCCATGAACCCATCCGAGCCACTGCACCACGGCGCCTGCCTCTGCCAGGGCGTGCGCTTCACGATCCGCGGGCCGCTGGCCCCGATCCAGATCTGCCACTGCGCGCAGTGCCGCCGCGCGCAGGGCAGCGCGTTTGCTGCCAATCTGCCGGTGGACGTGGATCGGCTGCAGTTCCAGGCCGGCCAGGACCTGCTGCGGCGCTTCGAGTCCTCCCCCGGCAAGCGGCGCGTGTTCTGCGGCATCTGCGGTTCGCCAGTATTCAGCCAGCGCGACAGCCTGCCCGGCGTGGTGCGCATCCGCGCAGGCCTGCTGGACGAGCCCGTGGCCACGGCGCCGGCATTCCACATGCATGTGGCCTCGCGCTGCAGCTGGTGGCCCCTCCAGGACGATCTACCCCAGCACCCGCAGGGGTACGTACTGCCCGGCGCGGCCTAGGGCCTGTTCACACTATTTTTGCCAGATGCGTTGCGATCAAAAAGGGCCAGGCGCAAGGCGCCAAACGAAGCTGGGGTGCTACCCCAGCGAGGCTTGGCAACGCCGCGAATGGCCCTTTTTGATCGCAACCCGGAGGGAACGGAGTGAGAACCGCGCCACGCGTCGTTGCCCTCCTAGCCAAGGCCCCGGCCTTGGCGTCGTCACGCGCCTAGATTGGCGCGGTTTTCACGCCATTCGCACTGGCAAAAATAGTGTGAACAGGCCCTAGAGCGCACCCCTGCAGCCCGGCCACCGCACGGGCATACTGGAGGCCCGTGCGCCGCCGCCCCCTCCTAGCGGTGCCCTTTCCCCGATTTCTTGCCACGCCTTCCATGACATCGCCCCTTGCCGCCCGTCCCATTGGTGTGTTCGACAGCGGCATTGGCGGCCTGAGCGTGCTGCAGGCGCTGCGCCACGAACTGCCGCACGAGCATTTCGTCTACCTGGCCGACAGCGGCAACGCTCCCTATGGGGACGCCAAGGGTGACGCCTTCGTGCAGCAGCGCACGCTGGCCATCGCCCGCTGGCTGCGCGAACACCACGGCATCAAGGCGCTGGTGGTCGCCTGCAACACGGCCACCGCCGCCGCGGTGGAACAACTGCGCGCCGCCCTGCCCGACCTGCCCGCCATCGGGGTGGAGCCGGCGCTCAAGCCAGCCGCCGCCAGCAGCCAGACGCACCACGTGGGCGTGCTGGCCACGCGCGGCACGGTGGGCAGCGCGCGCTTTCAGCGCCTGCGCGATGGGCATTCGGCCGGCACGCGCTTTTCGGTGCAGCCTTGCGACGGCCTGGCGCGCGCCATCGAGCAAAGCACCGAGGAGCCGCTGCCCGCCGCCGCATCCATGGCAAAAATAGAAGCGCTTTGCGTCCAGTACACGGGCGCGCTGGGCACTTTTGGCTTGAAAACGGGCGAGATCGACACGCTGGTGCTGGGCTGCACCCACTACGTGTTCGCCAAGGACATGCTGCGCGCCCTGGTGGGACCGGATGTGCAGATCATCGACACAGGTGCGCCCGTGGCGCGCCAGACCCGGCGCATCCTCGACCAGGCCGGCGCCCTCGCACCCGAGCACGCGGCGGATGGCGCGCCCGCCGCGCCGGGGCACATCCAGCTCTACACCACCGGCCAGTTGGCCGCGCTGCAGTCGGCAGCCGAGCGCTGGCTACAGTTGCCCGCGCAGTACTGCGCGGCGCTGCAGATCGACTGAGATTTAAGCCAAAACGGGCCGTAGCGCTTACCTATCAAGCGCTGGCAGCTATTTTTTCAATAGCATTTCACCACAGCAGCTCACCGCCCGCGTCCAGGTGCGTGAGGTACAGGCGCAGGTCGAACTCGAACTGGTGGTACTGCGGCTCCATGTGGGTGCACAGCTGGTAGAAGGCCTTGCCATGGTCCTTCTCGCGCAGGTGGGCCAGCTCGTGCACGACGATCATGCGCAGGAACTCGTCGGGCGTCTGCTTGAACAGCGCGGCCACGCGGATCTCATGCCGCGCCGCCAGCCGCCCGCCCTGCACCCGCGTGCGGTGGGTGTGCAGCCCCAGCGCATGGCGCACCACGTGGATCTTGCTGTCGAACAGCACCTTGTTCACCGTGCCCGCGTTGCGCAGGTGGCGCGCCTTGAATTCCTGGGCGTAGTCGTACAGCGCCTTGTCGCTGCGCACCGCGTGGCCCTCGGGGTACTTGCGCTGCAGCAGCGCGCCCAGCTGGCCCTGCGCCAGCAGCGCATGGGCCTGGGCCTGCAGCGCGGGCGCGTAGGCCCGCAGGTAGGGCAGATCGAGAGGGGCTGTCATCAGGGCGCCGGGCAGCGGCACCGGGCGTGCCGCCGCATTCCAAAGGGCGCCCAGTGTAGGGCGGATTTATTCCGCCTCGATCTTGGAGCTCTTGATCACGCCCGCCCAGTTGGCGAAGTCGCTCTTCACGCGCTCGCCCAGCTGCTGCGGGCCCTGGTAGTCGGCCGCGGCACCCTGTTCCTGCGCCTTCTTGCGGAAGGCCGGGTCTTCTACCACCTTCTTCATGTCGGCGGCCAGCTTGTCGATGACCGGCTTGGGCACGCCTGCGGGCGCAAACAGCGCGAACCACGAGGTGGCGTTCACGCCCGGGTAGCCGGCCTCGGCCGTGGTGGGCGCGTCGGGCAGGCTGGCCAGGCGCTCCTTACCCGTGACGGCCAGCACGCGCAGCTTGCCGGACTGGATGTGGGGCATGAACGGCGGTGCGGTGCCGAAGGTCAGGTCCACCTGGCCGCCCAGCAGGTCCTGCAGCGCGGGGCCCGTGCCCTTGTAGGGCACGTGCACCATCTTGATGCCGCCTTGCTGCTCCAGCATGGCGCCGGTCACGTGCTGCAGCGAGCCGTTGCCCGACGAGGCGTAGTTGAGCTTGCCGGGGTTGGCCTTGGCGTAGGCCACCAGCTCGGCCAGGGTCTTCACCGGCAGGCCGTCGCGCACCACGATGATCTGCGGCGCCGAGATCACGTTGGCGATGGGCTGGAAGTCCTTCTGATCCCACTGCGGTGCCTTGGTGAGATGGGGCGAGATCACGTGGTAGCCCGAGTACTGCATGAGCAGCGTGTAGCCATCGGGCTCGGCGCGCTTGACGATGTTGGCCGCGATGGCGCCGTTGCCGCCACCCTTGTTGTCCACCACCACCGACTGGCCCAGCACCGGCGCCAGCGCCTGCGCGGCCATGCGGGCCGAGATGTCGGTGGTGCCGCCGGCGGCGGCCGGCACGACGAAGGTCACCGTGCGCGATGGGTAGCCGCCCTGCGCCCAGGCCGTGGACAGCGCCAGGGGCGCCAAAGCCGCCAGCGCCAGTGCGCCGAAATGTTTGCGTGTGATGCGCGTGGTCATCATGGGTTGTGTCTCCTTGTTGAAAGTTGTGCGAAATCGGGATGGAAGAATCAGTCCACGGTGGCGCCGGTGTCCTTGACCACGCGCGCCCACTTGGGCAGGTCGGACTGCACCAGCGCACCCAGCTGGGCAGACGTGCCCTTGAACGGCTCGCAGCCCACGACGGCGAGCTTGTCCACCACATCCTTGTGGTCCAGCGCGCGTGCCACTTCGGCCTGCAGCCGCTCGACGATGGGCGCGGGCGTGCCCGCCGGGGCGAACATGGCGTACCACGGTGCCTGGCCGAAGCCCTTGAGCGTCTCGCCGATGGTGGGCACGTCGGGCAGCGCGGCGACGCGCTTTTCGTTCACCACGCCCAACACCTTGATCTTGCCCGCCTTGATGAAGGCGATCGACGAGGGCAGGCTCTGCACGGACAGCGGCACCTGCCCGCCCGCCACGTCGGTGGCGGCCGCCGCCGAGCCCTTGTAGGGAATGTGCTGCAACTGGATGCCAGCGGCCTTTTGCAGCAGCTCACCGATCAGGTGGTTGAGCGTGCCGTTGCCAGCCGAGGCGATGGCGTACTTGCCGGGGCTGGCCTTGGCCAGCCGGATCAGGTCCGCCACGTTGTTGCCCGGGAACGAAGGATGCGCCACCAGCACATAGCCGGCGGTGGCGACGGGCGCCACGGGCTCGAAATCCTTGACGGCGTCGAACCCCGGGTTCTTGTAGAGCGCCGGGCCGATCACGTGCGCGCTGTCGGCCGTGACCAGCAGCGTGTAGCCATCGTGCTTGGCACGCGCCAGGGCCGCCGTGGCCAGCGTGCCGCCCGCGCCGGGGCGGTTGTCCACCACCACGCTCTGGCCCATCTGCTCGCTCAGGCGCTGCGCCAGCACGCGCGCAATCGCGTCGTTGGCGCCGCCCGCGGCCTGCGGCACCACCAGGGTGATGGGCTTGGAGGGGTACTTGTCCTGCGCGACGGCGCCCAGGGGGGCGCTGCACAGCAGTGCGCCCACAGCGGCCCCAAAGGCCAGCGCGGCCCTGCGGCCGTGGAATGCAGTGGTCAAAGGCATGGGTTGTCTCCTGTCGTTATGGATGTGCGGTGAAAGCTACCGCGCCAGCGCGCGCTCGCGGATTGCGTCGAAGCCGGCCGGCACCGGATGCAGGTCCAGCCGGCACCCCGCCTTCACGATCTGGCTGGGCACCTCGTGGCCGATCAGCGCGGGCAGGCGGGCCGCAGTGGCAATCAGCGCCGGCAGATCAATGCCCGTGTCGTAACCCATGAGCTGCAGCGCATGCACCACTTCTTCGGTGCACACATTGCCCGTGGCACCCGGCGCATAGGGACAGCCACCCAGGCCGCCCAGCGATGCGTCGAAGCGCTGCGCCCCCGCATCGATGGCCGCCAGCACATTGGCCAGGCCCATGCCACGCGTGTTGTGAAAGTGCAGCGTGAAGGCCATGCCCGGCCAGCGCGCGCGCGCAGCGGCCACCACCTGCCCCACCTGCGTGGGAAAGGCCATGCCCGTGGTGTCGCACAGCGTGATGCCCGCAACGCCCAGGTCGGCGAAGCGCTGCACATGGTCCCACACGGCGTCCAGCGCCACGTCACCCTCCATGGGGCAACCGAACACGCACGACAGCGACACGTTCACCGGCACCTGCGCCGCCTGCGCCATGGTGATCACCTGTGCCAGTGCCGCGAACGACTGCGCGCGCGTCATGCGCAGGTTGGCGAGGTTGTGCGTCTCGCTGACGGACATGACCAGGTTCAACTCGTCGGTGCGCGACTCGATGGCGCGCTCCGCGCCGCGCGCGTTGGGCACCAGCGCGGTGTAGGTCACGCCGGGGCGGCGCTCGATCTCACGCATCACCACCTCGGCGTCGCGCAGCGCGGGGATGGCCGTGGGCGAGGTGAACGAGGTCACCTCGATCTTGGACAGGCCCGCGTGGGACAGTGCATTCACCAGCGCGATCTTGTCCTCGGTCGGCACGAACTGCGCCTCCATCTGCAGGCCGTCGCGCAGGCCCACGTCGCACAGCTCGATGCGCCGCCCGGCGCCGTTCCACACGCTGGTCGTCATTGGATCACTCCCTTGCTTCGCAGCAGCGCGATCTGCTCGGCCGTCAGCCCCGCCTCGGCCAGCACGGCATCGGTGTCGTCCCCCAGGCGCGGCGCGCTGGTGCGGATGGTGCCCGGCGTGACCGAGAGCTTGGGCACGATGCCCGGCACCTGCAGCTCGTAGCCGTCGCGCGTGCGCTGCGTGAGCAACATGTCTCGCGCCTGGTAGTGCGGGTCCTCGGCGATGTCCTTGGCGGTATAGACCTTGCCCGCCGGCACGCGCGCTGCGGCCAGCAACTCCATGACTTGCGCCACGGTGCGCTCGGCGGTCCAGCGGCCAATGGCCGCGTCGATCTCGGCCACGCGCGCCACGCGGCCGGCGTTGTCGGCCAGTTGCGGGTCATCGGCCAGATCCTGGCGGCCGATGGTGGCCATCAGGCGCTTGAAGATGCTGTCGCCATTGCCGGCCACCAGCACCCAGCCGTCCTGACAGGGGTAGGCGTTGCTCGGCGCAATGCCCGGCAGCGCGCTGCCCGCGGCCTCGCGCACGGCGCCAAAGGCGCTGTACTCGGGGATCAGGCTTTCCATGCAGTTGAACACCGCCTCGTGCAGGGCCACGTCGATCACCTGGCCCGCGCCGCCGTTCACCTTGCGATGGTACAGCGCCATCATCACGCCGATGGCGCCGTGCAGCGCGGCCAGCGTGTCGCCGATCGACACGCCCACGCGCACCGGCACGCGGCCCGGCTCGGCCGTGAGGTGGCGCAGGCCGCCCATGGCCTCGCCGATCACGCCAAAACCCGGCAGGTCGCGGTACGGCCCGGTCTGCCCGTAGCCCGAGATGCGCAGGATGACCAGGCCCGGGTTGAGGGCGTGCAGCGCCTCGGGCGACAGGCCCCAGCCCTCCAGCGTGCCGGGACGGAAGTTCTCGATGAGCACGTCGGCTTCGGCAATCAGGCGGCGCGCAATGTCCTGCGCCTCGGCCTGGCGCAGGTCCAGCGCCACCGACTTCTTGTTGCGCGACTGCACCTGCCACCACACGGAGGTGCCCTCCTTGATGAGGCGCCAGTTGCGCAGGGGGTCGCCCGCGCCCACGGTCTCGATCTTCACCACATCGGCGCCGAACTCGCCCAATGTCTTGCCGCAGAACGGCCCGGCGATGAGCTGGCCCATTTCGATCACGCGCACGCCGGCCAGTGCCGCGGGCGTGGGGGCAGCGGTGTTGTACTTGGGGGTCATATGTCTCCTGCAATCCAGGCGGCATGATGCGGCGCCCCGGCTGGGCCGCAAAACGCTCAAGCGCGAAGCTGCCATCGCAAACCGGCATGGCCCGCCGCCGCCGCAGTACCATCCCCGCCCATGAAGCTCGACCCGGTCTCCCTGCGCCTGTTCGTCGCGGTGATGGAGGAAAACGCCATCGCCCGCGCCGCCGCACGCGAACACATCGCACCCTCCGCCGCCAGCCGCCGCCTGGCCGAGCTGGAGGACGCGCTGCGCGTGGAGCTGTTCGCCCGCAGCAACCGCGGCACCGAGCCCACGGCCGCGGCCTACGCCCTGCTGCACCTGGCGCGCGGCGTGCTCAACGACCTGGACGGCATCGCCACGCAGATGCAGGACTTTCGCGCTGGCGTGCGCGGCCACGTGCGCGTGGTGGCCAACATCTCGGCCATCACGCAGTTCCTGCCGGGAGAACTGCAGCGCTTCATGGCCGCGCACCCGCAGGTCGATGTGCGGCTGCAGGAGCAGATCAGCACCGCCGTGGCGCAATCGGTGGCCGAGAACGCAGCCGACGTGGGCATCCTCAACCACGGCAGTTATGGCGAGCGCGTGAGCCTGCTGCCCTACCGCGAGGACGAGCTGGTCCTCATCGTCCCTGCAGGCCATGCGCTGGCGCGCCGCCGCAGCGTGCGCCTGAGCGATGCCCTGGCCTGCGACTTCGTGGGTATGCATCCGGGCAGCGCCATCAACAACCTGCTCACACGCGCCGCGGCCGAGCAGGAGATGCCGCTCAAGCTGCGCATTCAGGTCACGAGCTATGACGCCCTGTGCCTGATGGTGTCCGCCGGTCTGGGCGTGGCCGTGCTGCCGCGCGGCAGCGCCCAGATCTACCGCGGCACACTGGCCCTGCGCGCCATCACGCTGGATGAGCCCTGGGCACGGCGGCGGCTGTCGCTGTGCGTGCGCTCGGAGGAGTCGCTGTCCAGCGTCGCACGCTTGCTGGTGGACCACCTGCGCGCCGGCGCCCAGGAGGCGCCATGACGAAGGCCACGGCCCACCTGCGCTGGGACATCTTTTGCCAGGTGATCGACAACTTTGGCGACATCGGCGTGTGCTGGCGCCTGGCGGCCGATCTGGGCAGCCGCGGCCACCGCGTGCGCCTGTGGGTGGATGACGCCAGCGCTCTGGCCTGGATGGCGCCGCAGGGCGCACCTGGCGTACAGGTGCTGCCCTGGCCCACGCAGGCGCCCGCAGACGGGCCTGGCGACGTGGTGGTGGAGGCCTTCGGCTGCGAGATTGCTCCGCAATTCATAGCTGCCATCGCTCACCACACAAACGCTACAGGCCCAAAACCCTTATGGATCAACCTGGAGTACCTGTCGGCCGAGGCCTATGTGGAACGCTGCCACCGGCTGCCGTCTCCGCTCATGAGCGGCCCGGGGGCGGGCCTGACGCGCTGGTTCTACTACCCCGGCTTCACCGAGCGCACGGGCGGCCTGCTGCGTGAGCCAGACCTGCTGGCGCGCCAGGCCGCATTCGACCGCGCCGCCTGGCGCGCCGGCCACGGCATCGGGGCAGATGAAGTCGCCATCTCGCTGTTCTGCTACGAACCACCCGCCCTGCCCCAGCTGCTGGCGCAATGGCGGCCGCGCAGCGACGTGCGGCTGCTGGTCACGCCCGGACGTGCCACGGCGGCCGTGCGCCAATGGCAGCAGCGGTTTGAGAGTCAAAAAAGCCTCAAAGGCTCATACAGCAAGCGCGAGCAGCTATCAATTTCATATCTGCCACCCTGCCCTCAGCCGGCCTTTGACGAAATGCTCTGGGCCTGCGACCTGAACTTCGTGCGCGGCGAGGACTCACTGGTGCGCGCCCTGTGGGCGGGCCAGCCGTTCGTGTGGCAGATCTATCCGCAGCACGACGATGCGCACCACGCCAAGCTACTGGCCTTTCTGGACTGGCTGCACGCCCCTGCATCGCTGCGGCGCTGGTCGGCCCTCTGGAACGGTCTGGAGCCCCGCAGCGAGTTGCCGCCGCTGGACGCGGCCACCCTGGGCGAATGGCGCGCATGTATACAGTCCGCACGTGCGCGGCTGCTGGCACAGCAGGATTTATTGACCTTACTACTAGGGTTTGTGGCGGAGAAAAGCTAGAATCCCTGGTTTTGCGCCATACGAAGGCGGCACTCGCGTGCCCAGCCGGCGCCCCCGCCGCGGAACATGCGCCGGGGTGGAAGGCGGCCCAGTTCACGCAAACGCCTGGGCCACGCCCGCCCGCCCCGACTTGTGGAGCGGTCAACCTTTCCTTCCCAAGCAAGCCATGAAAATCGCTCAAGAAATCCGCGCCGGCAACGTGATCATGCAGGGCAAAGACCCCATGATCGTGCTGAAGACCGAATACGCCCGCGGCGGCCGCGGCGCCGCTACCGTGCGCATGAAGCTGAAGGCGCTCCTGTCCAACATGGGCACCGAAGTCGTCTTCAAGGCCGACGACAAGATCGACAACGTGATCCTGGACAAGAAGGAGTGCACCTACTCCTACTTCGCCGACCCGATGTACGTGTGGATGGACGCCGAGTACAACCAGTACGAAGTGGAAGCCTCCAACATGGGCGATGCCATCAGCTACCTCGAAGACGGCATGGCCGCCGAAGTGGTGTTCTACGACGGCAAGGCCATCTCCGTGGAACTGCCCACCAGCGTGGAGCGCGAGATCACCTGGACCGAACCCGCCGTGAAGGGCGATACGTCCGGCAAGGTGCTCAAGCCCGCGAAGATCGCCACCGGCTTCGAAGTGGCCGTGCCGCTGTTCGTGGACCAGGGCGACAAGATCGAGATCGACACGCGCACGGGCGAGTACCGCAAGCGCGTCTAAGAACACCTTGCGTCCGGCTGCGGACGCTGTTCATGCAAGGGGAGCGTGTCATG
The DNA here is from genome assembly GCF_001023515.1 of Diaphorobacter sp. J5-51. Lineage (NCBI taxonomy): Bacteria > Pseudomonadati > Pseudomonadota > Betaproteobacteria > Burkholderiales > Comamonadaceae > Diaphorobacter > Diaphorobacter sp. J5-51. The sequence continues at coordinate 70,137 of NZ_JSYI01000073.1, forward strand.
CACGCTCCCTTTTTTATTGAGGACTGGGTGGGTCCGGCAGGGGCCAGCCCAGCGCCGCATTCACGCGAACAACGCCCTCTCCAGCCTGGTGTACTTGGCGTCTCCCACGGCCTCGCGGATCTTGGGAGCCAGCGCCGCCAGATCCTCATACCCCGCAGCGCCCTCGACCGCCAGATTCAGGCGGAAGCCCTTCAGCCCAAGGCTGGCGGTAAGTTCGGTGGCGATCGGGTAGGCGGCCTGATAGCGCTCGCGCTGCGTGCGCCCCGTGCCATCGACCTGCACCTCGGCGCCGTCCGCCGGCGCTGCGGCCGCGGGTGCCGGCGCTCCCGGTCCGCTCTCCAGCAACCCCTGGTCGATCATGAGCTGCACGTCCTCGCGCGAGATACCCATGGCCGCCGTGGCCGTCAGCACCTGGTCCAGGGTGCGCTTGCCGTCGAACAGGATGAAGGCTGAGCGCTGGCGCGGCGACAGCGCACCCTGGCGATCCTTCAGCGCTAGTTGCCCAGCCGGTGTTTTCACGAGAATCATGCCCACCTCTTCGCTTGGTACGTGATGGAAAAGCGGCATGGAACGCCGCACGGGATCAGCGTCGCACGAATGTGACCATTTGTGAATGAGGTCAAACCGCAGGTCGCCCGTGGGCGCTCAGCCGCGGGGCGCGGCGCGCTACAGCCCGTCCGCGGGAGCCGGCCGCACGCGGACGGGTCGCGTGGTCAGGCTGACGCTCCACGCCACAGCCAGGCCTACCGGCACGCCGAAGACCCCGGCCGAAATCGGATGGATGCCGAACCACAGGCCATCGACGAGCAGCGCGGAAGGCACCCAATCGCGCACGCTGTCCACCTGCGCCAACAGGTAATACACCGTGACGGACAGGCCGGCGAGCATGCCGGCCACCGCGCCCTGGCGCGTAGTACCGCGCCAGAAGATGCCCAGCACCATCGCGGGCACGAAGGCCGATGCGGCGATGGAAAACGACGCCGACACCATGGGCAGGATTTCCGACGGCTTGAGCGCCGCCACGAACGCCGCGGACAGCGCCACGGAGAGCAGCGTGAACTTGGTCAGGATCACCCGCTGCTCGGGCGACGCCTTGCGGCGCGTTTCCTGGTGGTACAGGTCGCGCACCAGCGCGTTGCTGATGGTGAGCAGCAGGCCATCGGCAGTGGACAGCGCAGCGGCCAGCCCGCCCGCGGCCACCAGGCCGGAGATCACGTAGGGGAGCCCGCCGATCTCGGGCGTGGCCAGCATGATGAGGTCGGCCCCGAAGCGGATTTCGCCGAACTGCACGATGCCGTCGCCGTTCACGTCCTCCACGGACAGCAGCGAGGCGTCCACACGCGCCCATTGCGCCATCCAGTTGGGCAGTTGGTCGAAGCTGCTGCCCACAAGGTTTGTTCATGACCTCGAACTTCACCAGCACGGCGAGCGCCGGCGCACTCAGGTACAGCAGTGCGATGAAGAACAGCGACCACGCGACCGACGCGCGCGCGCCCGCCACCGAGGGCACCGTGTAGTAGCGCGTCAGCAGGTGCGGCAGGCCGGCCGTTCCCACCATCAGGCAGAACATCAGCGCCAGGAAGTTGCGGCGCGCATCGTCGAAGGTCTGGCGCTCCTGCGGGGTGCCCTGCGGATCGCCCGCAAACGCCTGGCTGTGGCGCGGCAGGCCGCCCATGGCGCGGGCACGCTCATAGTTGTCGCGCATCTCGCGCGTCCAGCGATCGCGCGCGGCAGCCTCGTCGCGCGGCATGGAGGCCAAATCCCGGCTGGCGGCCACGATCAGCCCCACGTCGGCGTTCTGGGCGCGCAGGCGCTGGATGCGCTCGCGCGCCGCTTCGCGCTCGCGCGCGAGTGCGGCGGGCACGTCGGCCAGCCGCGCCTTGTAATCCTCGGCGCGCTGCAGGTAGGCCGCGACCACGTCTTGCTCGACCTCCGAGGCCAGCAGCCCGCCCTCCAGCATGGCGATCTTGCCGATCTGTGCCCCCGCCACCACCGGTGCAACGGGGTTGCCGAGCTGCTTGTACGCCAGCCACGACACCGGGATCAGGAACGCCAGCAGGATGACGATGTACTGCGCCACCTGCGTCCAGGTGATGGCGCGCATCCCCCCCAGGAACGAGCACAGCAGCACGCCGCCCAGGCCGAGCATGATGCCGATCTCGAACTGCACGCCGGTCAGGCGCGAGGCGATCAGCCCCACGCCGTAGATCTGCGCCACCACGTAGGTGAAAGAGCACAGCACGGCCGACAGGGCCGCGATGATGCGTGGCCAGCGCCCGCCAAAACGCACCTGGAAGAAGTCCGGAACGGTGTAGAGGTTCATCGCCCGCAGGTGCGGCGCGATGAGCATGGCCACGAGCACGAAGCCGCCCGTCCAGCCCAACAGATAGGCCAGCCCGCCCGGCTGCTCCGGCGTGCCCGAAAAGCCCTGCAGATACAGCGCGCCCGACAGGCTGATGAACGAGGCCGCGCTCATCCAGTCCGCGGCGGCGGCCATGCCGTTGTAGAACGGCGGAATGCGGCGGCCCGCCACGTAGTATTCGTCCGCATCCGTGGTGCGGCCGTACACGCCGATGGCGGCGTAGGCCATCACGGTGAGAAACAGGAAGATGGGGCCGATCCACTGGCGCGACAACCCGCGCTGCTCGGCCCAGGCCATCAGGGCCACGAACCCCAGCAGCCCCGCGATGTACAGCGCCACGATGCGGTTCAGGCGCGCCATGTAGCTGCGCCCCTCGCCGCCGCGTTCAATCATGGGATGGGGCTGTGGCAGCGTCGCGCTGCGCCGCCATGTCCTGCCGTTCGAAGTAGCTCATGGCGGCACAGTAAACGCAGACGATGCCAATGAACATCAGGACTGCCCCCTGGGAGGCAATCCAGTAGCTCAACGGCCACGGGCCCACCAGGAATTGCAGGTCGCGCGCGAAGTAGCCGGTGCCGAACGACACCAGCACCCACACGAGCAGCAGGCCCGCCTTCAGCCACAGGTGGCGTGCATCGTGCAGGTCGGGGGCAAAAGGCGCCCCTTCGATCTCTTCCTGCGTGAGCGACCGGCGGTGGGGCATGGCCTGCGGCTGCGGCTGCGGCGCGGTCAGCGCGCCAGTTGCTGCCAGGTATCGATCACGCTGTCAGGATTCAGCGAGATCGACGTGATGCCCTCACGCGCCAGCCACTGGGCAAAGTCGGGATGGTCGCTGGGGCCCTGCCCGCAGATACCGATGTACTTGCCCTGCGCGCGGCACGCCTTGATGGCCAGGTGGATCAGCGCCTCCACGGCCGGGTCGCGCTCGTCAAAGTCGGCGGCCAGCAGTTCCAGGCCCGAGTCGCGGTCCAGGCCCAGGGTGAGCTGGGTCAGGTCGTTGGAGCCGATGGAGAAGCCGTCGAAGTACTCCAGGAAGCGCTCGGCCAATATCGCGTTGCTCGGGATCTCGCACATCATGATGAGCTTGAGCTCGTTCTCGCCGCGCTGCAGGCCGTGCTGTGCCAACAGCTTGGTGACGCGCTCGGCCTGGCCCAGCGTACGCACGAAGGGCACCATGACCTGCACGTTGGTCAGGCCCATGTCGTTGCGCACGCGCTTGATGGCCTCGCACTCCATGGCGAAGGCCTCGCCGAAGTCCTGGCTCACGTAGCGCGCTGCGCCACGGAAGCCCAGCATGGGGTTCTCTTCCTCGGGTTCGTAGCGGCTGCCGCCGATGAGCTTGCGGTACTCGTTGGACTTGAAATCCGACAGGCGCACGATGACGGGTTTGGGCCAGAACGCGGCGGCGATGGTCGCCACGCCCTCGGCCACCTTGTCCACGTAGAACGCGCGTGGGCTGGCATGGCCGCGCGCCACGCTCTCCACGGCCTTCTTCAGGTCGGCATCCACGGCGGGGTAGTCCAGGATGGCCTTCGGGTGTACGCCAATGTTGTTGTTGATGATGAACTCCAGGCGCGCCAAGCCCACGCCTTCGTTGGGCAATTGGGCGAAGTCGAAGGCCAGCTGCGGATTGCCCACGTTCATCATGATCTTGGTGGAGATGGGCGGCATCTCGCCGCGCTGCACCTCGGTCACCTCGGTCTCGAGCAGGCCGTCGTAGATACGGCCGGTGTCGCCCTCAGCGCAGCTCACGGTGACCAGCGTGCCGTCCTTGAGCACGTCGGTGGCGTGGCCGCAGCCCACCACGGCCGGAATGCCCAGCTCGCGTGCAATGATGGCCGCGTGGCAGGTGCGCCCGCCCCGGTTGGTCACGATGGCGCTGGCGCGCTTCATCACCGGCTCCCAGTTGGGGTCGGTCATGTCGGTGACCAGCACGTCGCCGGGCTGCACCTTGTCCATCTCGGCGATGTCGTTGACCAGTCGCACCGGGCCGGTGCCGATCTTCTGGCCGATGGCGCGGCCTTCGGCCAGCACCGGGCCGTGACCCTTGAGCTTGAAGCGCTGCTCGGCCTGGCCCTTGGCCTGGCTCTTCACCGTCTCAGGGCGCGCCTGGAGGATGTAGAGCTGGCCATCAGTGCCGTCCTTGCCCCACTCGATGTCCATGGGACGGCCGTAGTGCTGCTCGATCACCAGCGCGTAGTGGGCCAACTGCTCGATCTCGTCGTCGGTCAGCGAGTAGCGATTGCGCAGCTCGGTTGCCACCTCGGTGGTCTTCACCAGCTTGCCGCTGGCGGCCTTTTCCTGCGCCGTGGAGAACACCATCTGGATCAGCTTGGAGCCCAGGTTGCGGCGGATCACGGCCTGCTTGCCGGCCTGGAGCATGGGCTTGTGCACGTAGAACTCGTCGGGGTTCACGGCGCCCTGCACCACGGTTTCGCCCAGGCCGTAGCTGGAGGTAATGAACACCACGTCCTCGAAGCCGCTTTCCGTGTCGATGGTGAACATCACCCCGGCCGCGCCCAGGTCGGAGCGCACCATGCGCTGCACGCCCGCCGACAGGGCCACCACGTCATGGGCAAAACCCTTGTGCACGCGGTAGGAGATGGCGCGGTCGTTGTACAGCGACGCGAACACTTCCTTCATCTTGTGCAGCACGGCTTCGATGCCCACCACGTTCAGGAAGGTCTCCTGCTGACCGGCAAAGGAGGCATCGGGCAAGTCCTCGGCCGTGGCGGAGGAGCGCACGGCGAAGCTGGCCTGGTCGTTACCCGCCGACAGCGCGGCAAATGCCTCGCGCACGGCCTTTTCCAGGTCGGCGGGGAACGGCTGGTTTTCTACCCAGCCGCGAATCTCGGCGCCGGCCTCGGCCAGCGCGCGCACGTCGTCCACGTCCAGCGCGGCCAGGCGCTGGCTGATGCGGTCGTGCAGGCCTTCGTACTTGAGGAACTCGCGGAACGCATGCGCGGTGGTGGCGAAGCCCGTGGGCACGCGCACCCCCTGGGGCAGTTGGGAGATCATCTCGCCGAGGGAGGCGTTCTTGCCGCCAACGACCTCGACGTCGCTCATTCTCAGGTTCTCAAACGGTACGACCAGGGCGGTCGCCTCGAAACGTGCAGACATGGGAAAGCTCCAGAGTTTAAAAACCGGTCTGCGCCCACCGTCGCGTCAAGGGAAGGCGGGCAGTCGTCGCTCATGCAGCGGCCACGGCTTTGCTGTTGTGGTTGTGGGCCGGCGCGGTGCATGGGGAGAAATTGGGAATAATGGGCGCCATTGTAGGCGGGCTGCCCGCCGCAGCGCACGCGCCATCGCATCACCACGCTCTCCTTCCCGCTCTTCCTTTCCCATGCTTGCCACGCACACGCGCACCGTGTTCTATATCTCCGACGGCACCGGCATCACGGCCGAGACCTTCGGCAATGCCATCCTGGCGCAGTTCGACATCCGCCCGCGCCACGTGCGCCTGCCCTTCATCGATACCGAGGACAAGGCGCACCAGGTGGTGCGCCAGATCAACCACACGGCCGAGCTGGAGGGCAAGAAGCCCATCGTGTTCACCACGCTGGTGAACATGAGCGTGCTCAAGATCATCGAGGACGGCTGCAGGGGCATGCTGCTGGACATGTTCGGCACCTTCATCCGCCCGCTGGAGTCCGAGCTGGGCGTGAAGTCACACCACCGCGTGGGGCGTTTCTCGGACATCAGCGTGTCCAAGGAATACAGCGACCGCATCGAAGCCATCAACTTCAGCCTGGACCACGACGACGGCCAAAGCCACCGCGACCTGTCGGGTGCGGACGTGATCCTGATCGGCGTGTCGCGCAGCGGCAAGACGCCCACGAGCCTGTACCTGGCCATGCAGTGCGGCCTGAAAGTGGCCAACTATCCACTGATCCCCGAGGACTTCGAGCGCCGCCAACTGCCGCCCGCACTGGTGCCGCACCGCAAGAAGATCTTCGGCCTGACGATCGACCCGCAACGGCTGTCGCAGATCCGCAATGAGCGGCGCCCCGGCTCCCGGTACGCCGATCTGGTGAACTGCCGCAACGAGGTGGCCGAGGCCGAGGCGATGATGCGCCGCTCGGGCATTCGCTGGCTGTCCACCACCACCAAGAGCATCGAGGAGATCGCGACCACCATCCTGCAGGAGGTGCGGCCGGAACGGCTGCAGTACTGACCGCCCCTGCATCAAAACAAAAACGCCCCGAAAGGCGCTTTGTTTTTGATAGCTATCAGCGCTTGACCGGTAAGCGCTAAAGGCCAATTTGGCTTAGATATCAGTGGCGAATCAGGTGGTCGAAGGCCGACAAGGCCGCCGTCGCGCCCGCCCCTGCGGCGATGATGATCTGCTTGTACGGCACGTTGGTGCAGTCTCCCGCGGCGAACACGCCCGGCACGTTGGTGTGGCCCCGGGCGTCGATGATGATCTCGCCAAAGCGCGTCAGGTCCACCGTGCCCTTGAGCCAGTCGGTGTTGGGCAACAGACCGATCTGCACGAAGATGCCCTCGACCGCCACGGTCTTGGCCTCGTCCGTCGTGCGGTCCTTGTAGGTCAGGCCGGTGACCTTGCTGCCGTCGCCATTCACTTCCGTGGTCTGGGCGTTCAGGATGACCGTCACGTTGGGCAGGCTGCGCAGCTTTTTCTGCAGCACGCCATCGGCCTTCAACTCGCTGGCGAACTCCAGCACCGTCACGCTCTTGACGATGCCGGCCAGGTCGATCGCGGCCTCCACGCCCGAGTTGCCGCCGCCGATGACCGCCACGTCCTTGCCCTTGAACAGCGGGCCGTCGCAGTGCGGGCAGTACGTCACGCCCTTGGTGCGGTACTGCTCCTCGCCCGGCACGTTCATGTTGCGCCAGCGCGCGCCGGTCGACAGGATCACGGTCTTGCTCTTGAGCGTTGCGCCGTTCTCGAGTTCGATTTCCACCAGGCCGCCTTCGGTTGCGGCGGGCTTGAGGGCCTTGGCGCGCTGCAGGTTCATCACCTCGACGTCGTAGTCATTGACGTGCTGCTCCAGCGCGATGGCGAACTTCGGGCCCTCGGTCTTGCTGACCGAGATGTAGTTCTCGATGTCCACCGTATCCAGCACCTGGCCGCCGAAACGCTCGGCCACCACGCCGGTACGAATGCCCTTGCGCGCCGCATACACGGCGGCCGCGGCACCGGCGGGACCACCGCCGACCACCAGCACGTCGAACGGCTCCATGGCATTGAGCTTGGCGGCCACGCGGGCATGGGCGCCGCTGTCGATCTTGGCGACGATCTCCGCCAGCTCCATGCGGCCCTGGCCGAAATTCTTGCCGTTCAGGAACACCGTGGGCACGCCCATGATTTGGCGTTCCTTGATCTCGTCCTGGAACACGGCGCCGTCGATGGCCGTGTGCGTGATGCGCGGGTTGAGCACGCTCATCAGGTTCAGGGCCTGCACCACGTCCGGGCAGTTGTGGCAGGACAGGGAGTAGTAGGTCTCGAAATGGAAATCGCCGTCCAGGTTCTTCACCTGCTCCAGCAGGTCCGCCGATTCCTTGGAGGGATGGCCGCCCACCTGCAGCAGCGCCAGCACCAGCGAGGTGAACTCATGGCCCAGGGGGACGCCCGCGAAACGCACGCCGGTGTCCACGCCGGGGTTGGTGATCAGGAAGGACGGCTTGCGCACGGGCGCGTCGTTCTTCTCGACCACGGTGATCTTGTCGGAGAGAGAGCGGATCTCCTGGAGCAGTTCCCGCAGCTCTTGGGAAGTGGCGCCATCGTCCAGCGTGGCGACCAGCTCCACCGGGCGCTGCAGGCGCTCCAGATAGGCTTTCAATTGGGCTTGGAGGTTGGCGTCGAGCATAGGGTTACTCCTAATCAATCTAGTTATGGGAAAAAAAACCCGGGCGCCTGGCACCCGGGCGTCTTGGTCAGCCGCCGCGGCGGCTGAACGTGGCTGGTGCCAGCTTAGATCTTGCCGACCAGGTCCAGCGAAGGAGCCAGCGTCTTGGCGCCCTCTTCCCACTTGGCGGGGCACACTTCACCGGGGTGGCTGGCCACGTATTGGGCTGCCTTGACCTTGCGCAGCAGATCGGCGGCATTGCGGCCGATGCCTTCGGCGGTGATTTCCATGGCCTGGATCACGCCCTGGGGATCAACGATGAACGTGGCACGGTCTGCCAGGCCCTGGCCTTCGCGCAGGCAGTCGAAGTTCTGGCTGATTTGCCAGGTGGGGTCGCCCAGCATCGTGTACTTGATCTTGCGGATCGTGTCGGAGGCGTCATGCCATGCCTTGTGCACGAAGTGCGTGTCGGTGGACACGGAGTACACCTCCACGCCCAGCTTCTGCAGCTCGTCGTAGTGGTCGGCCACGTCGCCCAGCTCGGTGGGACACACGAAGGTGAAGTCGGCCGGGTAGAAGAAGAACACGGCCCACTTGCCCAGGACGTCCTTCTCGGTCACTTCGATAAACTTGCCGTTCTTGAAGGCTTGCGCCTTGAAAGGCTTGATAGTGGTGTTAAGCACGGACATTGCTGTTTCCTCTTACTTAGGTTGATGGGCTAGAACAAGACTGAAGTTTAGGCCGGATCGAATGATAAATCCAATAAATTGAACACATCAATTGAATTGATATTGACTATCGGCTCATTCCATTCGAGAACACGACTCAGCATCACACGCAGGCAAAGCCTGCATGCAGGGGCATTGTCTTGCCCCCTGGTGCCAGGGTCATGACAATGCCCCTTTCTGACTGAAAGGAGAAGCCCCATGAAAGGCGACGCGCAAGTCATCGCACACCTGCAGGCCCAGCTGAAGAATGAGCTCACGGCCATCAACCAGTACTTCCTGCACTACCGCATGCTCAAGCACTGGGGCTTCGACAAGCTGGCCAAGAAGGAATACGACGAGTCCATCGGCGAGATGAAGCACGCCGACCGGCTGATGGACCGCATCTTCATGCTGGACGGCCTGCCCAACCTGCAGGACCTGGCCAAGCTGCAGGTGGGCGAAGACGTACCCGAGATCCTGGAATGCGATTTGCGCGCCGAGCGCGGAGCGCAGGCCACCATCAAGGAAGGCATTGCCTACTGCGAGTCCGTACGCGACTATGTCTCGCGCGAACTGCTGGAAGACATCCTCGAAGACACCGAAGAGCACATCGATTTTCTGGAAACCCAGATCGAACTGGTCGCCAAGGTCGGGCTGCAGAACTACCTGCAGTCCCAGATGGGCGACGCCGACTGAGCCAGGCGCCAGGCGCCTGACACGGTGCCTTCCACCCTGCGCACGACCGCGTGCACTCCATCCAACGGGCTGCGGCCCGTTTTTTCATGCCTGTATCGGCGAAACCACCACCGCAAACACGCGCCACACGCCGACGCCGCTGTAAGGCAAATTCCCACAAAGGCTGCTCATCCGCCAGACGCCACGCAGCGCCGAACCCCGACTTAATTTCTTTTTGCCCCGGTTTCACAATCCATTTCATCGGATCACGCAACACATGCAACGTTATGCAACGCAGTGATCCCCTCTTGGAAAGGATTGCCCCATGACCTCCGAACAACTGCTCGCCGAAATCCGCGAAGCCAACCTCACTTACCTGATGCTGGCGCAGACCCTGATCCGCCAGGACAAGGCCGAAGCCGTTTTCCGTCTGGGGCTGAACGAAGAAGCGGCCGACATTCTGGCATCGCTGTCCGCCGCACAGGTGCTCAAGCTGGCCTCGCGCAACACGCTGCTGTGCAGCTTCCGCGTGGACGACGAACTGGTGTGGAGCCTGCTGACCAGCCACAACACGCCGCGCAAAGCCGCCAGCGAAGCCACCAACACGCTGCACGCCAACATCCTGATGGCCAGCCGCGTCTCCGAAGTGCTCTGAAGTCCCACGCCAGCGTTCTCCTCTTCCTCCGAAAGCCTGCCATGTCCGCACCCGCCAAGAGCGTTCTCAACGAATCCAAGCAAATCGAACGCGCCGCCATGCTGATCGAGATGGGAGCCCGCATGCAGGTGCTGGAGTCCGAGACCACGCTGTCGTACGAACGCCTCATCCGCCTGTACAAGGAGATCGCGGGCAAGTCGCCGTCCAAGGGACAGCTGCCCTTCTCCACGGATTGGTTCCTCACCTGGCAGGAAAACATCCACAGCTCGCTGTTCCTGAACATCTACGAATACCTGTCCAAGGGCGTGAGCCTGGACGCGGTGGAGCTGCTCACCAAGGCCTATCGCCTCTACAACGAGCAGGTGGCCGCAGCGCAGATCGACCCGCTGCTGTCCTTCACGCGCGCCTGGCGGCTGGTGAAGTTCGTGGATGCCGGCATGCTCACGCGCACCAAGTGCTCGCAGTGCGGCGGCCAATTCGTCACCGAGCTGTACGAGAACCGCCACTACACCTGCGGCCTGTGCAACCCGCCCGCACGTGCCGGCAAGAGCAAGAGCGCCGGCGCACTCACGCTGCACTAATTCAAGTCAAAATGGCTTCTAGCGCTTACCCATCAGGCGCTAACAGCTATTAAATAAATAGCATAACGGCGCGGCAATGGGCTACCGGCCCGCCAGCAGACCGCGCACGTTGGCATCCATGGGCAGTGCATAGTCGTGCGCCGCCAGCACCGCGTTGCCCGCGCCCACCAGCTTCAGACTCACGTAAACCGCCTGCGGCGCCACCGCGTAGGTGCCCACCAGCACGGCCTGCGCCGCCTGGGCGCGCGCCACCTCCTGTGCGTGCCGCGACAGCAGCAGCTCGCCCTGTCCGGGACGCATCGCCAGGGTCTCGCGTATGCGCAACTCGGTCACGCGCAGCCCGCGCTGGACCAGCCGGCCCGCCAGTTGCTCGGCCACCAAGCGCCCCAGGCGCGAAGATTCATCCAACCGGTCCAACTGCACCACCGTTGCCACCAGCACAGGGGTATCGGGATCCAGCGGCACTTGCAGCAACAGCGCATCCGCGGCGCCGTGGTTGCTGGCCATCAGGTCCACGGGGTCGCTGCTGGCCGCAGCGCCGTAGTAGTAGCGTGCGCAGCCCGGCAGGGCCAATGCGCTGGCGGTCAGCACCGCTGCCAGCAGCACGCGCCGCTGTATTCCAATGCGTTGCGTCATGCGGTCTCCCTCCTTCATGGCACGACCCGCCAGGTCGTGAGGGGCCCCGGCGCCGCAGCGGGGCGCTGGTACAGCGGTGCGTCCGGCTGCGCGATCGTGTACACGTCAGATGTGCGCACCAGCACCCGGCCCTCGCTTTCCAGCGACGTGACGACCAGCACCTCGGTGCGCATCGGCACACTCGCGTCCGCATGCGTTGCGTTGCGCTGCACGTACACACCTTCGGCCAGGCGCTGCAACGGCGCCGCGGACGCCGCACCCGCGTGGTGCTGCACCAGCTGGCTGCTGGCCCGCAACTGCAGGGCTGCGGGTTCGGTGGTCACGGCGATGCCCCGCTCCACCAAATGCGTGACCAGCAACTCGCGAAAGCCGCGCTGAAAGTCGGAGGCCTGGGGGGCCATCTCCACATGGATCGGGTGCTGCCCCGCGGGCCACGCACGCAGCCGGTCGGCCACACGCGCCGCCACGTCGGCAGCCAGCACGTCCCATTGGCGGACTGCGTTCACCGCCTGTTGCTCCGTGGGCGCGTGCGCCCCCTCCGGCGTCGCGCCGTGCAGCGCCGTTGGCAGGGGCGCGCAGCCGGCCGCCAGCCCGGCCAGGACGCAGAAGGCCAAAACCCGGTTTCTCATGATCGAAGAATATGTATTGCGTGACGATCGGCCATGCTAGCCGGTGCGCCTGCGCGCCAAGGGTGGAACAAGACGGGCTTTGCGGGCCAGATCAGCCTCAGGCCGCCGCGCCCTGCCCGGCAAGCGAGCGCACCGCGGCCCGCAGCGGCGCCACCTGCCGGCACACCAGCGCCAACTGGGCCTGCACGAGCGATAGGCCGTCGCCGGAGGCATCGGCCGCCTGCTCCAGCGCCAGCGCCAACCCCTCGGCAGCGCCATCCTCCTGCGCCAGCGCATGCCGCCCGCGCAGCGCCTGGGCCATCTGCTCGATCTGGTTCGCGGCCTCACGGGCGGCGCGCTCTGCCAACGAATCGGCCGCCACGTCGGCCGGCAGACCGCGGTGCGCACCCAAGGCCGACAGATAGCTCAACAGCGTGTGCGAGAGCACCAGCAACTGCAGTCCCACGCGCGCGTGGCGGCGCACCCAGCGCGGCTCCAGCAGCATGTGCGACAGGGCGGCGGACAGGGCCGCATCGGCGTTGTGCGCCACGCGGCGCGCCAGGCGGTAGTCCAGGTCGTCGTCCTTGCCCGTGGCGTACTGCGACATGATCTCGCGCAGGTACAGCGCATGGGCCTCCAGCGCCTCGGCCGCAACGGCACCCAGGCGCTTGCCCTGCCAGTCAGGCAATACCAGAAACATGGCGGCCGCCGCGATGAGACTGCCGATCACCGTGTCCAGCAGGCGCGGCAGGATGAGCGTGTAGCCTTCGCCCGTGGTCTGGTTGAAGCACAGCAGCACCATCAGCGTGATGGCCGCCGTGGCCAGCAGGTAGCGCTGGGTGCGCGTAAGGAAGAACAGCACCCCCGCCGCCACGGCCAAGAGCGCCTGCAGGGTCGGGCTGGGGAACAGCTCCAGCAACGCCCAGCCCGCCACCAGCCCCAGCGCGGTGCCCAGCACGCGCCGCGCCACGCGGGACACGGTGGCCCCATAGGTCGGCTGGCAGACGAACAGCGTGGTCAGCAGGATCCAGTAGCCATGCCGCGGGTCCGTGAGCTGCATGGCGGCATACCCCGCGGCCAACGCCAGCGTGAGGCGCACCGCATGCCGAAACAGCACCGAGCGCGCATGCAGCTGCGCACGCACGCGGCCCCACGCATCGGCCAGCGAGCGCGGCGTGCGGTCGAACAATGCGATGTCCCCCAGCACCGCGTTTTGCATGGGCAGCGTGGCAGTGGTGAGTTGCGCGTCCAGCGTGCTGAGGTTGCGCGCCAGCGCGCGCAGCGAGCGCAGCGGGCGCTGCCAGGCGCTCTGGCCCTGGCGCTCCAGGTAAGTGATGGAATCATGCAGGTCTGCCAGTGCCTGCGCATGCCCCGCATCGCGTACCAGCGGGCGGCGCCGGCGCAGTGCTTCACCCAGTTGCGTGCAGGCCATGCCCTGCAGCGTGAGGACGCGCTGGCAGCGGTACAGCACATCGCTGTGAAAGAGCACGTCCGCCCATTCGTTGTAGTGGTAGTGTGAGGAGCTCGCGCGCTCGTGAATATCCTGGGCGATGAAATACAGGTTGAGCAGTTGCAGCAGCCGGCCCTGGGGCGGCTGCGCGTCCATGCGGCTGAACAGGCTTTCCTTGGCGCTGTTGAGCGCCGCCACCACGCGCGCATTGGTCTGTGCCAGCGCCAGCCGCCTCTGCTGCACATCCACGCCGCGCACGGGCTCGAAGACGCTGGCCTTGAGCCGCAGGTAGGCGCCCAGCTCCTCGTACAGCGCAGCCATGCCATGCCGCAGGGGCAACAACGGCGTGAGCACACACCACGCCAACGACAACAGTCCGTACCACCCCGCGCCCGCCAGCAGCAGCGCAGGCATGCGCCACCAGGGCTGCGTGTCGCCCGCACCCTGGGGCACGCTGAGGGCCGCATACAGCGCCAGGATCACCGTGGCCGAAGCGATCGCGCGGTAGCGCCCGCCGACCGCGCCCAGCAATGTGAAGACGAAGCTGCACACCAGCAGCACCACCAGGAACCACAGCGGCTGGTCCACGAGCGCCGCCACCGGGAAGGCCACCAGCGCGAAGCACGCCAGTGTGACCACCAGCGCCTTCAGGCGGCCGCGCCAGCTGTCATCCGTCTCGGCCAGCGCAGACGCGAGCACGCCCAGGAACAGCGGCACCACCAGCTCCACCTGGTGCGTGCCCCAGCTCCAGGCCATGGCGCCGCCCAGCGCGAGCAGCACGCGCAGGCCGTAGGCCCAGGCGACCTGCGCGCCCAGGCGTTGCAGCCACTGCGCCGTGATGCCGTCTACCACGCCCGTACCTCAGCCCGTGTTGCGCAGCCCCGCGGCAATGCCGTTGATGGAGATGTGAATGCCGGTCTGCACGCGCTCGTCGCCCTGGCCCGCGCGCCAGCGGCGCACCAGCTCCACCTGCAGGTGGTGCAGGGGGTCGATGTAGGGGAAGCGGTGCCGTATGGAGCGCGCCAGCGCCGTGTTGGCCGCCAGGCGCTGCTTTTCCCCTGTGATGCGCGTGAGCGCGTCGGCCGTGCGCTGCCATTCGGCCTCGATCACACCGAACACCTTTTTGCGCAGGCGCACATCGGCCACCAGCTCGCTGTAGCGCGAGGCCAGCGCCAGGTCGCTCTTGGCCAGCACCATGTCCATGTTGGACAGCAGCGTGCGAAAAAACGGCCACTGCCGGTACATCTTCTGCAACAGCGCCAGCTGGGCCTTGGGATCCTTGCCCGGCGCGTGCGTGAAGGCATCCACCGCCGCGCCGAAGCCAAACCAGCCCGGCAGCGTGAGGCGGCACTGGCCCCAGCANGAATTGAAGAAGTAATCGGTGAAGCCCGGTGTCTCGTACACCAGCGCGCGGTAAGCCTCCATGCTGGCCTGCGAGAGCTGCTCGGCCGCTTCCAGGAAAGCCTTGGTGGCGGACTTGGTGGGTTGCAGCAGCGTGGCTTCCAGCGTGGCGGCCACCAGGGTCTCCAGATTGCGCCGGCCGATCTCGGGGTTGGCGTATTTGGAGGCGATCACCTCGCCCTGCTCGGTCAGGCGGATCTGCCCGCGCACGGTGCCTGGCGGCTGCGCCAGGATGGCCTGGTAGCTGGGTCCGCCGCCACGCCCCACCGTGCCGCCACGACCGTGGAACATGCGCAGCTGGATGGGCGCGCCCGCCTGGGCGGCGTTCATCTCGTCGAACAGCGCCACCAGCGCGATCTCGGCGCGGTACAGCTCCCAGTTGCTGGTGAAAATGCCGCCGTCCTTGTTGCTGTCGCTGTAGCCGAGCATGATGTCCTGCTCGGCCCCGCTGGCGCGCACCAACTGCACGATGCCAGGGATCGCGTAGAACTCGCGCATGATGGGCGCGGCATTGCGCAGGTCCTCGATCGTCTCGAACAGCGGCACCACGATCAGGTCCGCCCTGGCGCCCGTGTCCAGCGTGCCTTGCAGCAGGCCCACTTCCTTTTGCAGCAGCAGTACCTCCAGCAGGTCGCTCACCGTCTCGGTGTGGCTGATGATGTAGTGGCGGATGGCGTCGTCGCCATAGCGCTCGCGCATCTGGCGCGCGGTCTCGAAGATGGCGACCTCGCCCGTCGTGTGCTCGGAATACGGCGCCCCCACCACGCGCAGGGGCCGTGCGTCACACAGCAGGCGCAGCAGCAGCGCGCGGCGCGCGGGCTCGGGTAGGGCCTCGTAGTCGGACTCCACCCGGGCGGTGGCCAGCAGTTCGGCCACCACGCGCTCGTGCTGGTCGGAGCTTTGGCGCAGATCCACCGTGGCCAGGTGGAAACCGAACACTTCCACTGCGCGCATCAGCGGGCGCAGGCGTTCGCCCACCAGGGCCGCACCGCGGTGCGAGCGCAGCGAAGCCTCGATCACGCGCAGATCGGCCAGGAAGTCGCCCGCGCTGGCATACGCATTCTGTGGAGCTACGGCATGGCGTGCAGCCTCGCCGCCCGTCAAATCCCTGAGCGTGGCGGCCAGGCGCGCGTACACGCCCGTGAGTGCGCGGCGGTAGGGTTCGTCGCGGCGGTGCTCGCTGGTGTCGGGCGAGCGTGCGGCGAGCTGCAGCATCTCGGCCGAGACCTGCACCAGGTTGCTGGAGAGCGACAGCTCGCGCCCCAGGTGATGCACCTCGGTCAGGTAGTGGCGCAGCGCCACCTCGGCCTGGCGGCGCAGGGCCAGTGCCAGCGTGTCGGCGCTCACGTTGGGGTTGCCGTCGCGGTCGCCGCCGATCCACTGGCCCATGCGCAGGAAGCTCGCCACGGGGTGGCTGCCGCCCAGCTCGCGCTCCAGCTCGGCATAGATCTTGGGGATCTCGTGCAGGAAGGTGTATTCGTAGTACGAAAGGGCGTTCTCGATCTCGTCGGCCACGGTGAGCTTGGAGTAGCGCAGCAGCCGCGTCTGCCACAGCTGGGCCACGCGCGCGCGCAGCTGCGCCTCGTTGGCGGCCAGCTCGCGCGGGGTGAGCGTGTCTTTCGCGCTGTTGTAGAGCTGGGCGCGCGCCTGGATATCGTCGCGCTGGGTGAGCAGCAGGGCGATCTCGCGCTCCGCGTCCAGGATGCTCTTGCGCTGCACCTCGGTCGGGTGGGCCGTGAGCACCGGCGCCACATAGCTGGTGGCCAGCGTCTGCGCCACGGTGCGCGGCGCGATGCCGGCCCAGCGCAGGCGCGCCAGCGCCACCTCGATGCTGCCCTCCTGCGCGCTGCCCGCGCGCTCATGCACGGCGCGGCGGCGGATGTGGTGGCGGTCCTCGGCCAGGTTGGCCAGGTGGCTGAAATAGGTGAAGGCGCGAATCACGCTCACCGTCTGGTCGCCCGTCAGGCCCTTGAGCAGCTTCTTCAGCGCCTTGTCGGCCTCGTGGTCCGCGTCGCGCCGGAAGGCCACTGACAGTTTGCGGACCTGCTCCACCAGGTCGTAGGCGGCCACGCCCTCCTGTTCGCGGATCACGTCGCCCAGGATGCGCCCCAGCAGGCGGATGTCCTGGATCAGCGGCAGATCCTTGTCGGCTTTGCGGGTGGGCGGCGGCGCATCGGTGGCGTCGGTGGTGCGGGCAGAGTCGTTCTTGCGGGTGGTTTCGGTCTTGCGGGCGGGTGCGGTCATGCGCAAATATCTCCTGCGCGCCGGTGAAATCGGGGGGGTCTTTGGGGGCCGGCCGCGCCAGCGCAGCATGCTAGCATCCCCCGCTGCCCTTGCCGCCCTGCCGGCACAGGCCCGAGACACCTGCCGCAATGACCCACCCCACCTCCCCGCTTCCCCCCATCGTGATTGCCACGCGCGAGAGCCAGCTGGCCCTGTGGCAGGCCGAACATGTGCAGGCCCTGTTGCGCGCGCGCGGCCACACCGTGTCGCTGCTGGGCATGACCACGCGCGGCGACCAGATTCTGGACCGCACCCTGTCCAAGGTGGGCGGCAAGGGCCTGTTTGTCAAAGAGCTTGAAGTAGCGCTGGAAGAAGGCCGTGCCGACATTGCCGTGCATTCGCTGAAAGACGTGCCCATGGAGCTGCCAGACGGCTTTGCCCTGGCCTGCGTGATGGAGCGCGAAGACCCGCGCGACGCCTTCGTGTCGCCCGGCTACGCATCGCTGGACGACCTGCCCCAGGGCGCGGTGGTGGGCACCTCCAGCCTGCGCCGCCAGGTGCTGCTGCAGGCGCTGCGCCCCGACCTGCAGATCGAGCCGCTGCGCGGCAACGTGCAAACGCGCCTGCGCAAGCTGGACGAAGGCCAGTACGCCGCCATCGTGCTGGCAGCTGCGGGACTCAAGCGCCTGGCCCTGCACGAGCGCATCCGCAGCACTTTCGAGCCCGAACAGATGCTGCCCGCGGCCGGTCAGGGCGCTCTGGGCATCGAGATCCGCGGCGACCGCCACGACCTGCGCGAGGCGCTGGCGCCGCTGGCCCATGAGCGCACCTGGCTCACGGTGACGGCCGAGCGTGCCGTGAGCCGCGCCATGGGGGGGAGCTGCTCCATGCCGCTGGCCGCGCATGGCCAGTGGGACGGCGACACGCTCTCGCTGCGCGCCGCCTGGGGCGACGTCGCGGCCCGGGTGCCGCTGGTACGCGCCGAGGGCGCGGCCCCCGTGCATACGCTGGAGCAGGCCGATGCGCTGGGACTGGCCGTCGCCGCACAGCTGCGCACTGCGGGCGCGGTGGGAGCGCTCTGACCTTGCCCGTGCCGCCGCCCCGGGCCATCGTCACGCGCCCCGCGCGCGAGGCCACGCAGTGGGCCGCCGATCTGCAGGCGCGCGGCATCGCCGCGCTGGCGCTGCCACTCATCGCCATCGGCCCGGTGACCAACCCGGCTCTGCGCGAGGAACTGCAACAGGCCCGCGCACGCATAGACCGCTACTGCGCGGTGATGTTCGTGAGCGGCAACGCGGCGCAGTATTTCTTCGAATCAAATATGCCTCTAGCGCTTTCTGGACAAGCGTTAGCAGCTATCAAAACGAGAGTATGGGCTCCCGGCCCCGGTACCGTGGCGGCACTCGTGCAGACCGGGGTTGCGCCCGAGCGCATTGACGCTCCCGGCGCCGACGCCGCGCAGTTTGACTCCGAAGCCCTGTGGCAGGTGGTCGCGCCGCAGATCGGCCCGGGCGACCGCGTGCTCATCGTGCGTGGATCCAACGCCCCCACGGCCGAAGGCGGCAACGGGCGCGAATGGCTGGCCCGGCAGATTGCCGCTGCGGGTGGCGCGGTGGACTTCGTCGCCGCGTACGAGCGCGGCGCACCCTGCCTCGACGCCCAGCAACTGGTGCTGGCGCAAGCGGCCGCCAGCGACGGCTCGGTCTGGCTGCTGAGCAGTTCCGAGGCCATTGCCAACCTGCGTGCTGTGTTGCCCGCGCAACACTGGGGCATGGCCCGCGCCCTGACCACCCACCCGCGTATCGCGCAGGCCGCACGTGCGGCCGGCTTTGGCAGCGTGCACGAATGCCGTCCGGCGTTCGATGAAGTGGCAGCCTCGATAGAATCGCTTTATGAGCAATGAGTCCTCATCCGGGCTGCCCGCACCGGCGCCCGCCGCTCCCCGGCCCGCCGCGGCCCACGGCGGCCGCGCGACCCTGTTCGCGCTGAGCGCCATCGCCATTGCCGCGCTGGCCAGTTCGGTGATGCTGTGGCAGCGGCTGTCGTCCATCCAGGAGCAGTTGGCACGCCAGTCGGCCGACTCCGGCGCCCAGGCCATCGAGGCGCGCACCATGGCCCAGCAAGCGCAGGAACTGGCGCGCGAGACCTCCACGCGCCTGGCCGTGGCCGAAGCCCGCGTGAGCGAAGTCGCGCTGCAGCGCAGCCAGCTGGAAGAGCTCATGCAAAGCCTCTCGCGCACGCGCGACGAGAACCTGGTGGTGGACGTGGAAGCCGCCATCCGCCTGGCGCAGCAGCAGGCCCAGCTCACGGGCAGCCTGCAGCCCCTGGTGGCCGCGCTCAAGAGCGCGAGCCAGCGCGTGGAGCGCGCATCGCAGCCGCGCCTGGCGCCCGTGCTGCGCGCCATGGGCCATGACCTGGAGCGCCTGGAGCGCGCCAACGTCATCGACACTGCGGGTCTGCTCGGCCGCCTGGACGACCTGGTGCGCCAGGTGGACGAGCTGCCCCTGCTGGGCAGCGTGGCCCAGTCAGCCAGCATGCGCCGCCCGGCGGGCGAGGCGACGGCGCCCGCCCCCGCTGCGAGCACCGCCAGCCAGCCCNCAAGCCACGCTGCACCGCACCTGGGAAGGCGTGCGCGACGAGGTGCGCGGCCTGGTGCGTGTGAGCCGCATCGACCATCCCGACGCCATCCTGCTCGCCCCCGACCAGGCCTTCTTCCTGCGCGAGAACCTCAAGCTCAAGCTGCTCAATGCACGGCTGGGCCTGCTGGCGCGTCGCATGGATTCGGCGCGCGCCGACCTGGCCGGCGCCTACAGCGCGCTGGGCAAGTACTTCGATCCCGCCTCGCGCCGCACGCAGAACGCCATCGCGGCCCTGCAGCAGCTGCAGGCGCACATGAAGACCGTCGAAATGCCCGCGCTGGAGGACACCTTCGCCGCGCTGGCCACGGCCGCGGCCGGCCGTTGACCCGCCCCTAGGACACTCTGCCCATGCGCGCAGCACTCTGGTTCCTGGCCCTGTTCGGTGTGGCCGTTGCCGTCGCCCTGTTTGCGGGCAACAACCAGGGCACGGTCACGTTGTTCTGGCCGCCCTACCGCATCGACCTGTCCCTCAACATGGTGCTGATGCTGCTGTTCGGCGGCTTCACGCTGCTGTACGCGGCGCTGCGTGCCCTGGCGGCGCTGCTGGAGCTACCCATGCAGGCGCGCCGCTGGCGCCTGCTGCAAAAGGAGCGTGCCATGCACGGTGCGCTGCTGGATGCGCTGTCGCAGATGCTGGGAGGGCGCTTCCTGCGCGCCCGCAAATCCGCGGAATCCGCGATCGCGCAGGAGCGCGCCCTCGAAGACGCCAAGGAAGCCCTGCCCCATGGCCGTCGGCTGCGCACGCTGGCCCACATGGTGGCCGCGGAAAGCTCGCATGCGCTGCAGGACCGTGCCACGCGGGAAGCACACTTGCAGCAGGCGCTGGACAACATTCCCGATCGTGCGGTCGCCATCGAGCAGGAATTGCGCGAGGGCGCGCAGCTGCGCGCTGCACGCTGGTCGCTGGACGAGCGCGACGCCACCACCGCGCTGGAGCGCCTTTCCGTCCTGCCGGCCGGCACGGCGCGCCGCACGCTGGCACTGCGCGCCAAACTCAAGGCATCGCGCCTGTCGCACCAGACCGAGCAGGCGCTGGAAACCGCCCGTCTGCTGGGCAAGCACCACGCTTTTTCGCCGGCCGCCGCCGAGAGCATCGTGCGCGGCCTGGCAATGGAACTGATCAACGGCGCCTACGACCCGGCCCAACTGCAGCGCATCTGGCTGGGGCTGGAGCCCCATGAGCGCGCCATGCCCGAGATTGCCGTGCATGCGGCGCAGCGCCTGGGCCAGTTGGGCGGCGATGCGATGCAGGTGCGCGCATGGCTTCTGCCGGTGTGGGAACGCATGACGGACCCCGCTCAGCCCCCGCTGCCCGATGCCCAGGTGCTCAAGCTGGTGCGCGCGCTTGAGGGCAGCCTGCAGGCGCTGGATGCCAACTGGCTGGCGCGCATCGAGTCCGCCCAGCAGGCGGCTCCGCGCAACGCGCGTCTGCAATACCTGTCGGCCAAGGCCTGCCTGCAGCGCAACCTGTGGGGCAAGGCCCAGCAGCTCTTCACCCAGGCCGCTCAGCAGCTTCCCGATGCGTCGCTGCGCGCCAGCGCTTGGCGCCACCTGGCCGAGCTGGCCGAGCAGCGCGGCGACGCAGAGGCCGCCGCGGATGCCTGGAAGAAAGCCGCCCAGGCGAACGCCTGAGCACCACTCCCCCTTTCCCGTTTGAAGCCACCGGCCGCCTTTGCCGCGGCGGCTGCGCCATGCCTGCTGGACAGCGGTTTTTCAGATTCACTTAACGCAAATTAATTACGAATAGTAGAATTTCAGGCAGTTCTTCATACCAGCATGCGCCCTGGCGCCCTATCCCGGAGACAACGCCATGACTGCTCCCCACGACACCCTCCCGCCCCCCGCCGCCATCCAGCAGCTGCACCACTACGCCTACAAGGCGCGCGACGCGGAGGAGACGCGCCATTTCTACGAGGACATCCTGGGCCTGCCGCTGTACCACATCATCCAGAGCGACTACGTGCCCAGCACGGGCGAGTACTGCCCCTACACCCACTTCTTCTTCCGGCTGCAGGACGGCTCGTTCATCGCGTTCTTCGACCTGGGCGACGACGTGAAGCCCGAGCCCTCGCCCAACACACCCCCGTGGGTCAACCACATCGCCTTCCGCGTGAACACCGTGCAAGAGCTGGAGGACACCAAAACCCGTCTGGAGGCACACGGTGTGCAGGTGCTCGGAGTGACCGACCACCACATCTTCAAGAGCATCTACTTCTTCGACCCCAACGGCATCCGGCTGGAGCTGTCGGCCCAACTGGCCGACACCGCGCAGATGCAGCGCGAAAGCACCACCGCCCACGCCCGGCTGGCCGAGTGGACGGCGCGCAAGGAGCAATGGCGCAAGGAACGCGCCGGCGGCCATGCCAGCGCGCCGCTCAAACCCCAGACCAACGACCGCCCCGAATTCGTGCCCACCACAGGGTCTGAGTAAAAAGCGCCTCCAGCGCTTATCCAGCAAGCGCAAGCAGCTATCAGTATGGAAGCATGGCGGTAACCGAATAAAATGCCCCCATCCTCCGAACCACTGCCCAGGCGGCATCCCACGGGATGCCGTTTTTCATTGCCATGAGCGACACGATCGAACAACCCGGCCTGAACAGCCTCTCCAAGTCCTTTGAGCCCGCCGCCCTGGAGGCCCACTGGGGCCCCGAATGGGAAAAGCGCGGCTACGGCGTGGCAGGCTACCGCGGCACGGGCGCGGCGCAGGCCGGGCAGCCGGCGTTCGCCATCCAGCTGCCTCCGCCCAACGTGACGGGCACGCTGCACATGGGCCATGCGTTCAACCAGACCATCATGGACAGCCTGACGCGCTACCACCGCATGCTGGGCTACAACACGGCCTGGGTGCCCGGCACCGACCACGCCGGCATCGCCACGCAGATCGTGGTGGAGCGCCAGCTGCAGGAGCAAGGCGTGAGCCGCCATGACCTGGGCCGCCCCGACTTCGTGAAGAAGGTGTGGGAGTGGAAGGAAAAGAGCGGCAACACCATCACCACCCAGATGCGCCGCCTGGGCGACAGCGTGGACTGGAGCCGCGAGTACTTCACCATGGACGACAAGCTCTCCAAGGTGGTGACCGACACCTTCGTGAAGCTCTACCAGCAGGGCCTGATCTACCGCGGCAAGCGCTTGGTGAACTGGGACCCCAAACTGCAGTCCGCCGTGTCGGACCTGGAAGTGGAGAACGAGGAAAAAGACGGCTCGCTGTGGCACATCGCCTACCCCTTGGCCGACGGCAGCGGCCAGCTGGTGGTGGCCACCACCCGCCCCGAGACCATGCTGGGCGACGTGGCGGTGATGGTGCACCCCGAGGATGAGCGCTACGCGCACCTGATCGGCAAGATGGTCAAGCTGCCGCTGTGCGACCGCGAGATCCCGGTGATTGCCGACGCCTACGTGGACAAGGAGTTCGGCACCGGCGTGGTCAAGGTCACGCCCGCGCACGACAACAACGACTACCAGGTGGGCCAGCGCCACAAGCTGCCCATGATTTGCGTGCTCACCCTGCAGGCCACGGTGAACGAGAACGCGCCGCCCAAGTACCAGGGCATGGACCGCTTCGTGGCGCGCAAGGCCATCGTGGCCGACCTGGAGGCCCAGGGCCTGCTGGTCGAGACCAAGAAGCACAAGCTGATGGTGCCCATTTGCACCCGCACCGGCCAGGTGATCGAGCCCATGCTGACCGACCAGTGGTTCGTGGCCATGAACAAGGTGGCCCAAGAAGGCACGGGCGACGCCACCGGCAAGAGCATCGCGCAAAAGGCCATCGACGCCGTGGCCAGCGGCCAGGTGCAGTTCGTGCCCGAGAACTGGGTCAACACCTACAACCAGTGGATGAACAACATCCAGGACTGGTGCATCAGCCGCCAGCTGTGGTGGGGCCACCAGATCCCCGCCTGGTACGACGAGGACGGCAATGTGTACGTGGCCCGCAACGAACAAGAGGCCCAGGCCCAGGCCCCCGGCAAGACGCTGACCCGCGATGCGGACGTGCTCGACACCTGGTACTCCAGCGCCCTGGTGCCCTTCAGCACCATGGGCTGGCCAAACCAGACCGACGCTGCCACCGACGACTACAACCTGTACCTGCCCAGCAGCGTGCTGGTCACGGGCTACGACATCATCTTCTTCTGGGTCGCCCGGATGATCATGATGACCACGCACTTCACCGGGCGCGTGCCGTTCAAGCATGTCTACATCCACGGCCTGGTGCTGGACGCACAGGGCAAGAAGATGAGCAAGTCCGAGGGCAACGTGCTCGACCCGGTGGACCTGATCGACGGCATTGCGCTGGAGCCGCTGCTGGACAAACGCACCCAGGGCCTGCGCCGCCCCGAGACCGCGCCCAAGGTGCGCCAGAACACGCAAAAGGAATTCCCCGAGGGCATTCCCGCCTATGGCGCCGACGCGCTGCGCTTCACCTTCGCCGCGCTGGCGTCGCTGGGCCGCAGCATCAACTTCGACAGCAAGCGCTGCGAGGGCTACCGCAACTTCTGCAACAAGCTGTGGAACGCCAGCCGCTTCGTGCTGATGAACTGCGAGGGCTACGACTGCGGCATGGACACCGCGCAGGGCTGCACTGAAAGCTACCTGCGCTTCAGCCAGGCCGACCGCTGGATCGTCTCGCAGCTGCAACAGGTCGAGGCCGAAGTGGCCAAGGGCTTCGCCGAGTTCCGCTTGGACAACGTGGCCAACACCCTCTACGACTTCGTCTGGAACGAGTTCTGCGACTGGTACCTGGAAATCGCCAAAGTGCAGATCCAGACTGGCAACGAGGCGCAGCAGCGCGCCACGCGCCGCACGCTGATCCGCGTGCTGGAGGCCATCCTGCGCCTGGCGCACCCCGTCATCCCCTTTGTCACCGAAGCGCTGTGGCAGGTAGTGGCCCCGCTGGCGGGCCTGAAGGGCGACTCCATTGCCATCGCCGCCTATCCGCAGTCCCAGCCCGAGAAAATCGACGAGGGCTCCATCGCCTACGTGGCGCGCATCAAGCAGGTGGTGGACGCCTGCCGCACGCTGCGCGGCGAGATGGGCGTGTCGCCCGCACAGCGCCTGCCGCTGCTGGTGGCGGGCGACGCGGACTTCATGCGCGACATCGCCCCGGTGCTGCAGAACCTGGCCAAGCTCAGCGAGGTGAAGGTGTTCGACGACGAGGCCGCCTGGGCCCAGGCCGCGCAAAGCGCGCCCGTGGCCGTGGTGGGCGACGCCCGCCTGGCGCTGTTCGTGGAGATCGACATCGCTGCTGAAAAGGCCCGCCTGTCCAAGGAGGCCGCGCGCCTGTCCGGCGAAATCGCCAAGGCCAACGGCAAACTGGGCAACGAGGCTTTCGTGGCCAAGGCCCCGCCGGCCGTGATCGAGCAGGAAAAGAAGCGCGTGGCAGACTTCGGCGCCACGCTGGCGCGCATCCAGGAGCAGCTCGCGCGCCTGGGCTAAGATCAGCCCGATCACCGGACAAGGGCGCTGCAGGCGCCCTTGTTTTTACCCGGCACCCTTTTTCGTGAGGCACCCGACTTGAACGCACCCACCCGTGTCCGCAAGGCCGTCTTTCCCGTCGCGGGGCTCGGCACCCGCTTCCTGCCCGCCACCAAGGCATCGCCCAAGGAGATGCTGCCGGTGGTGGACAAGCCCCTGATCCAGTACGCCGTCGAGGAGGCCTACGAGGCCGGCATCCGCGACATGGTGTTCGTCACCGGCCGCAGCAAGCGCGCGATCGAGGACCATTTCGATACCGCGTACGAGCTGGAGAACGAGCTGGAGAACGCCGGCAAGCGCGAGATGCTCGCGCTGGTGCGCAGCATCGCGCCCGACGACATGAACTGCCTGTTTGTGCGCCAGCCACGCTCGCTGGGCCTGGGCCATGCCGTGCTGTGCGCCGAGCCCCTGGTGGGCAACGAGCCCTTTGCCGTCATCCTGGCCGACGACCTGATGACCGGCGAGCCCGGCGGCCCCGGCGTGATGGCGCAGATGACGGCCGCTTTCGCCAAGCAGGGGCGCTCGCTGCTGGCCGTGCAGGAAGTCCCGCTGGAGCACACCAAGCGCTACGGCATCGTCAAGGGCGAGAGCGCCGGCGGCGCGCTGATCCGCGTCGACGAGATCGTGGAGAAGCCCGCACCCGAAAAGGCACCGTCGCGCATGGGCGTGGCCGGCCGCTATGTGCTCACGCCGCGCATCTTCGAAGAGATCCGCAACCAGCCGCAGGGCGTGGGCGGCGAGATCCAGCTCACCGATGCGATCGCGCGCCTGATGCAGCACGAGACGGTGTATGCCTTCCAGTACGCCGGCAAACGGTACGACTGCGGCAGCAAGGAAGGCTTCCTGGAAGCCACGGTGGAACTCGCTCTGCAGCATCCGCAGGTCGGCGAGCATTTCCGGGAATATCTGAAAAAGCTGGCGCTGTAGTTCGCCCCGGGCCAGGGCACTGCGTACGACACCTGTTGACGCAGCCCTGTGGATACTGATTCTTCTTTATAGCCAAATTGGCCTCCAGCCCTTATCCGTCAAGGGCCAGAAGCTATCAAAGAAGGAGCACCCATGCCCAAAACACCCCGCGACCCGCTGTACTACCACGCCCGCCGGGCCGTGCTGCACGCCAACGATACCGGCATCTCCCACCTGCAGCGCCGCCTGCGCATTGGCTACCAGCACGCCATCGACCTGCGCCACGCCCTGCGGGGTGACGTGCTGGAGCACCAGGCTGACACCGACACCTGGCACATCCGCGCTGAGGCCGACCGGCACACCGACTTCCTGCTCGAAGAAAAACTGGCCCAAGCCGCACGCCTGATCGGCAGCGCCAAGGCCCTGGTCATTGCCGCAGGCGCGGGCATGGGCATTGACTCGGGCCTGCCGGATTTTCGGGGCGACGAAGGCTTTTTGCGCGCCTACCCCGCGCTGGGTCGGCAAGGGCTCTGCTTTCAAACCATCGCCTCGCCCCCGGCGTTTGAACAGGTCCCCTTGACCGCTTGGGGCTTCTACGGCCACCGGCTCAATCTGTACCGCGCCACCGCGCCACACGCCGGGTTTGGGGTGCTCCACGCCTGGGGCCAGCGCATGGCGCAGGGCTGCTTCGTCTTCACCAGCAACGTCGATGGGCACTTTCAAAAAGCGGGTTTTCCCACGGCCCGCGTTCATGAATGCCACGGCTCCATCCACCGCCTGCAATGCACGGCTCATTGCAGCGGCGAGATCTGGCCCACGGCCCACCTGCACCCGCAGGTGGACGAAGCCGCTTGCCAGTGGCAGGGCGAACTGCCCCACTGCCCACGCTGCGGCGCGCTGGCGCGGCCCAATGTGCTGATGTTTGACGACCGGCACTGGAACGACACCCGCAGCCAGCAGCAGCGCATGCTGCTCGACATGTGGCTGGACAGCACCACCGCCCCGCTGGTGATCGAAATCGGCGCTGGCCGCGCCGTGCCCACCGTGCGCAACTTCACCCGGCGCATGCAGCAGCGCGGCAGCGCGCTGGTGCGCATCAACCTGCGCGAGGCCAGTATTCACAACCCGGATGCGATTGAGATTGCGCTGGGGGCGCGAGAGGCGCTGGAGCGGATTCAGCAGCACCTTGCGGCTGATATATGAATCGGCCGCGTCGGCACATCAAAATTGATAGCTGCCAGCGCTTTACAGCAAAGCGCTGGAGCCTCAAATCACCTAAAACTCTCGCGCTGCCCGCCACAACACCTGCCAGCGACACAATCCGTCGCATCCCCGTGGATGATGAACCCCGTCACACGAGGAGAACGCCCATGGCCTACCGCCACCCCCGCCCGCCCCAGCAGCTGGCCCCGCAGATTGCGCTGTGGATGCTGCGCCTGCTCACGTCACCCACGGGCCTGCGCAACTTTGTCAACAAGCATGGCTTTGTCCGCGACGACATCGCCTATGCGCTGGGCCTGAACCACTGGATCGACCCCGAGGACCGCAGCTTCGACCCGCAGGCAGTGCGGGCCGAGATGTACAAGTTGCTGGAGCAGGCACAGCGCACCTGCGCCAAGGCGCAGCTGCCCGGGCTGCTGCAGGCCAACGTGCAGCGCCTGGCCGCGCTGGTGGGGTTGGATGCGGTGGACCAGCGCATCCTGGCGTTTGCCGTGTGCCTGCACAACGACCCGCTGCTGGACGACGCTGCCGACACGCTGGATTCGCTCTCCACCACGCAGGTGGTGCAAACGCTGGCCATGCTGCTGGAGCTGCCCGACGCGCAGGTGCGGCAGGCCCTGGGCAGCCAGGGTTTGCTGGCGCGCTCGGGCCTGCTGGCGGTGGACCGCAGCGGCTCCAGCCGCCTCAAGGGCAAGATCGAACTGCTCTCGCACACCTTTGCCGACCTGATGGTGGCCAGCGACGCCGACCCCATCCACCTGCTGCGCGGCAAGATCCAGCCCGCCGCGCCCGGACAATTGCGCCTGGCCGATTACGGCCACATCCAGCCCACGCTGGACATCGTGCGCCCCTGGCTGCGCCACGCGCAGGGCACGCAGCGGCGCGGTGTCAACCTGTACCTGCACGGCGCGCCCGGCACCGGCAAGACCGAGCTGGCCCGCGCCCTGGCGCAGGACATGGGCTGCGAGCTGTTCGAGGTGGCCAGCGAAGACGAGGACGGCGACCCCATCAGCCCCGTCAGCCGCCTGCGCGCCTTCCGCGCCGCGCAGAGCTTTCTGGCCCAGCGCAAGGCGCTGCTGCTGTTTGACGAAGTGGAAGACGTGTTCTGCGACAGCCCACTGGAGCGCAGCACCGCCCAGTCGCACAAGGCCTGGCTCAACCGCATGCTGGAAGACAACCCCGTGCCCACGCTGTGGCTGTCCAACACCGTCGCCGGCATGGACGCCGCCTTCATCCGCCGCTTCGACATGGTGTTCGAGTTGCCCGTGCCGCCACGCAGCCAGCGCGCGCGCATCGTGCAGCAGCATTGCGGCGCGCTGCTGGACGCACCGCGCCTGGCGCGCGTGGCCGAGGCCGAGCACCTGGCCCCCGCCGTGGTCGCCCGCGCCAGCATCGTGGCCCATGCCATCGAGGCCGAGGTGGGCCGCGCAGCCAGCGCCAACGCCTTCGAGCACCTGGTCAGCCACACGCTGCAAGCCCAGGGCCACCGCGCGCTGCCACGCCACGACCCCCACCCCCTGCCCGGGGTGTATGACACCGCCTTCTTGAATGCCGACGCCGACCTGGCCCAGGTCGCGCAGGGCCTGGTGGCTGCAAGCGCCACCGGTGGCGCCCGCCTGTGCCTTTACGGCCCGCCCGGTACGGGCAAAACGGCTTTCGGCCGCTGGCTGGCCAAGCAGCTCGACCGCCCGCTGATGGTGCGCCGCGCGTCCGACCTGCTATCGATGTTCGTCGGCGAAGCCGAAAAAAACATCGCCCGCGCCTTCCGCGAGGCCGAGGAAGACGGCGCGCTGCTGCTCATCGACGAGGTGGACAGCTTCCTGCAAGACCGCCGGGGCGCGCAGCGCAGCTGGGAAGTCACCCAGGTGAATGAAATGCTCACGCAGATGGAGGGCTTCGCGGGCGTCTTCATTGCCAGCACCAACCTCATGGGCGGGCTGGACCCGGCGGCACTGCGCCGCTTCGACCTGAAGGTGCGGCTGGACTACCTGCGCCAGGATCAGGCCTGGGCGCTCTTGCTGCGCCACTGCGCCCAGCTCGGCCTGCCCGCACCGGGCGCAACAGAGCAGGCACGCCTGACGCGCCTGCGCCAGCTCACCCCTGGCGACTTTGCCGCAGTGCTGCGCCAGCAGCGCTTTCGTCCCCTGACCAGGGCGCAGGCGCTGGTGGATGCACTGGAGGCCGAGTGCGCACTCAAACCCGGCGACTCTCGCGCCATCGGCTTTGTTTGACACAATTTGGCACTCCTACCGCCCCACAAAAGAACCGCCCTCATGGCCCAACGCCCCGACTCCCTGGACACCGCCCTGCTGATGCTGGAACTGCTGCGGCGCATCCCGCGCGGGCGCAAGATCACCACCAGCGAACTGCACCAGCAGCTCAAGGGCGCGGGCTTCGAGCGCGACCTGCGCACCATCCAGCGCCAGCTGGAAATCCTGAGCGAGCACTTCGACATCGAGCGCGACGAGCGCAGCAAACCCTACGGCTACCGCTGGCTGGAACGCGCCCAGGGCCTGGCCGTGCCCCACCTCACGCCCCAGGAATCGCTGCTCCTGCAACTGGCCGAGGAACACCTGAAAAACCTGCTGCCGGCCCGCCTGATGCAGTCGATGGAAGGGTTCTTCACCCAGGCCCGGCGCAACCTGGGCGACAGCCCCAACGCCCGCC
Source organism: Diaphorobacter sp. J5-51 (assembly GCF_001023515.1). NCBI lineage: Bacteria > Pseudomonadati > Pseudomonadota > Betaproteobacteria > Burkholderiales > Comamonadaceae > Diaphorobacter > Diaphorobacter sp. J5-51. The sequence continues at coordinate 100,150 of NZ_JSYI01000073.1, forward strand.
TGGAGCGCGAATGGCCGTGCAAGGTGCGTGTGGTGGCCACCAGCCAGCCGCTGCTGGCGCCCACCATCGCCAGCGGCGTGCTGGAAGCGGTGAGCGAGGCGCTGTACGCCAACCACTGGCTGGACCTCGACTACCGCAACGCCGCCGGCAAGCGCCGCCAGGCCCGGGTCATGCCGCTGGGGCTGGCCCAGCAAGGCCCGCGCCTGTACCTGGTGTGCCGCTTCGAGGGCTTTGACAACGAACGCAGCCTGGCCCTGCACCGCATCGGCAAGGCCGAGGTCTCGACACTCACCTTCGAGCGCCCGCGCGGCTTCGACCTGCAGAAATACGACGCCGATGGACGGTTTGGGTTTGGCGAGGGGCGCCGCATCCGGTTGCAGTTTTACATCGAACACGATGCCGGTTTTCACCTGCGGGAAACGCCTTTGTCCAAAGACCAGCAGATTCGGGAAGTGGATGACTGTTGGATGGAAGTCTCCGCGACGGTGGTGGACAGCGCGATGCTGGAATGGTGGCTGCGCGGGTTTGGGGATGCGGTGCGGGGCGTCAGCCGCCAGGCCGTTCCCGCCGAGCAACACTGAAAACAGCACAGAAAGAGAGAAGGAAAGCCCATGGCAATCAAGAACACAGGGGTCAGCGCCGTCAGCGTAGGTACGCTGCTGGAGCAGAAACTACGCATCCCCGCATACCAACGCCCCTACCGCTGGTCGCCCGCAACGGCCTTGCAACTGTTGGACGACCTGAGCGATGCGCAGGCTCGCAGCAACGACGTGCCCTACGTGTTGGGCGCTGTCATTCTTCATGAGCAAGATGGCTGGCTGGATGTGGTGGACGGCCAGCAACGGCTGCTGACACTGCGCATGCTCTTTGCCGTGCTGCAATCTGAAAACCTGCTACCGGACGGCCACGGCAAGGACGACCCGCCGGTGCTCCAAGTATGGCAAACGCTCCGGCACCGGCTGGCCAGCCTGGCGGGCCCCAAGAAAGCCCGCCTGCACGACTTCATCAGCAACCGGTGCCAGTTGGTGCGCGTGGTGACCGATGACGTGGACGAGGCCTTCCGCGTGTTCGACTCGCAAAACTACCGTGGCAAGCCGCTGGCCCCCCATGATCTGCTCAAGGCGCACCACCTGAGAGAGATGCGAAGCGAATCCACCGAGATACAAGCCGCCGTGGTCAAGACCTGGGAATCCACGCCGGATGAAGCGCTGAACCGGCTTTTTTCCATTTTTCTCTACCGCATTGCGCGTTGGTCGCGGGGTGAAAGCGCACCGGGGTTTTCCGTCCACGACATCGGCATGTTCAAGGGCATTGCACGCAAGGGCGCACTTGCGCCGTTCGAACGCTACCACTTGGCGGCACAGGCAGCGACTCCCCTGCTGATGGCCTGGGTTGCGCCCGGAGCCTCAGATGAGCGGGACGCAGCGCGCAGTCGGTTCCAATTGGATGCACCATTAGTCGCGGGGCGGCCCTTTTTCGAGATGGTGTCCTTCATGCTCGAGGAACTGGCCACGCTGGAACGGGAAGCCAAACAACACGCTGGCCCCTTCGACAATTCGCGCAGCCGCTACCGGTACGTGTACGAGCTGTTTGCCGCTGCCCTGCTCTACTACACCAACAAGTTTGGCAACAACGGCCTGCCGCAAGCCCGCAACAAGCTGTTTGCCTGGGCCTATGTCCTGCGTGTGCAGATGGCCCGTGTGCAGTTTGCCTCCATCGACAACCGGGCACGCGGCAAAGACGATGCAGCCGCATCGCCCTTTGTGCTGATGCGCAATGCCGTAACAGGACAAGCAATCCAAAGGCTGACTGTCAGGGAGCCCGTGCCGTACCACGCGGAACACGAAAAAGAACTCCTGACTTTCATCCAACCAACGAGCACACCATGAACTACAACCAGTTGCACCCCGAATTGCTCACCGTCAGCGAGCTGTTTGACCATGACACGGTTTACACCGTGCCCATTTATCAGCGCAACTATGCGTGGCGGGCCCCGCAGATTGAGCAGCTCATCAGTGACATCCAGGACGCAGTGGTGCGCCAGGAAAGCGGCTACTTCCTGGGCAACCTCGTCGTCACACCCAGGGAGAATCAACGCAAGGACTTCGAGGTTATCGACGGACAGCAGCGGCTAACCACCCTCTACCTGCTGCTGACGTTCTTGGAGAACGATGGAACCAGCCCCTTGGCCCATCACCAGGGCCGCCTGCAATACCAATCCCGCGCTCGGGCCACCGAGGCGCTGCGCCGCGTGGGGCAGGAACCCCATCTGCGTGCGGGGCAGGTGCAGGACTCCATGACCGATGAAGATGGCGCCATCCACGAAGGCTACAACATCATTCACCAGTACATCGAGCAGCACGCAGGGCTCGACCGGAACACCTTCGCGGATTTCCTGCGCACCCGCGTCACGGTGGTGCGCGCATCGCTGCCGCCCAAGACCGATCTGAACCGCTACTTCGAGATCATGAACACGCGTGGGGAGCAGCTCCAGCCTGTGGACATCGTCAAGGCACGCCTGATGAGCCACCTGCCCGACTCCGAGCGCTCTGTTTTCGCGTGGATCTGGGATGCCTGCGCCGACATGGATACGTACGTGCAAATGGCATTGACCCGCGGCAACACCGCCTTGCGCGAAACCATCTTTGGCACCGATTGGTCTTGGCTGGTGCTGACGGACTTTGCCGCCCTGTGCAACGTGCACGCTCCCACCCAGACCAGCACGGCCGTGGCCATGCCCAGCCAGCCCCTGTCGCTGGACGCTGCCCTGCAGAAATACGCCCACGGCGGCAAAGACGAATCCGGCACAGAAGAAATTAACGAGCGCTTTCGCTCCACCATCGAATTCCCGGTCTTTCTGCTGCACGTCCTCAAGGTCAAAAACGGCGGCTGCGACGAAGACGAGGGGCATTTGGACGACAAGCGCCTTATCCAGTCATTCACCACAGCAATAAAAAATTCCCCTGGCAAGGAAGCGCAATGGGTGCAGGACTTTGCCTTCACCCTCCTGCGATGCCGCAACCTTTTTGACAGCTTCATTCTGAAGCGCCAGTTCGCGGTCAGCGCCGAGGATGACGAAGGAGACTGGTCACTGCAGCGCCTGAAGAAAAACGTGTCCAACGGTAAGTCAACCTCAGGCTATGTCCATGTCTTCCGCCCCGGTGATGCCTCTGAAGAAAGCGAACCCGATTCCGGCACACGCGACGTGCTGTTGCTGCAGTCCATGCTGCGCATCACCTATACCTCGCCGCGCACCATGCACTGGATGACCCAAACCCTGCAATGGCTGGTACAACAGCCCAAGCCGCAGGACATTAAGAGCGCCGACCTCGCCCATTTGCTCAAGAACTTTGCCCGCGCCAAGGTCGCTTCCGCATTTCTGGACGCCGAGGAACAGCCGCGGGGTTTTGGCATTGCCCGCATTGTGTTCACCTACCTGGACTACCTGCTGCTGGACGAGAAGGCGAAAAGAAACTTCAAATTTCAGTTCCGTAACTCTATCGAGCACTACTACCCGCAGAACCCGAACGAAGCGCAATCAGGTGCATCTGTATCGCCTCAAAATCTCCACCTGCTGGGCAACCTCGCGCTGGTCAGCGTCAGCGCCAATTCCCATTTCAGCAACAGCCTGCCCAAGGCCAAGGCCGAAAACTTCCAGCGCACAATGGAAACGCAAAGTCCCAAGCTCCAGCGAATGGCAGAGATCACGCGCAGCGAAGGCTGGAGCGACACGCAGGTGCAAAGCCACCACAAGGCAATGGTGGATCTGCTGAAGGCGGATATTCAAAAACCATAGCTGCCAGCTATTGCTGGATAAGCGCCAGAGAGTAATTTGGAATCTTCAGCGCCGGCGCAGTATGTGGATGAACTCCTCGCCCACCGTCTGCTGATCCACCAGCTCGTTGCCCGTCTGCTTGGCAAAGGCCTGAAAGTCGCGCAGCGAGCCCACGTCGGTGGCCAGCACCTTGAGCAGTTCGCCGCTCTCCATGTCGGCCAGGGCCTTCTTGGCCTTGAGGATGGGCAGGGGGCAGTTCAGGCCCCGGGTGTCGATTTCCTTGTGGATGTCCATTTTTCTCAGTCCTTCGGCGCGTCCAGTCCGCGGCGGCGCTCTGCATTTTCCTCGGCGGTGAAGAACACCGGCTCGTGGCCGCGCGAGCGCAGCCAGTCGGCCAGCGCATAGCCTGTGCCCGCGGGCCAGCACTTGAGCTGGTCCAGCTCATAAAAGCGGTGCTCCAGCAGCTCCGGCGACAGGCGCACCTCGCCTTCGGCCCGTACATGGTAGGCGATGATGACCTGGTTCATGCGCATGAACTCATACACGCCCACCAGCTGCACACTGCGCGCGTCCAGGTTGGTTTCTTCCTTGACTTCGCGGGCAATGCCGTCCTCGGGCGTCTCGCCGGCCTCCATGAAACCCGTGATCAGCGCGAACATCTTGGGTGGCCACAGTGCATTGCGCGCCAGCAGCACGCGGCCGTCCACCTCCACGATGGCCGCCAACACGGGCGTCGGGTTGTTCCAGTGCGTCCAGCCGCAGGCGGGGCAGCGCAGGCGTTCCTTCTCGCCGCTGTCCTCAATGACCACGATGGGCGCCAGCGCCGTGGCGCAGTGGGTGCAATAGCGGGTTTCGTACGACATGGCGATGCTCCTCCAGCATGCGCCATGGCCGTCACAGCGCTCCGTAATTGATAGCTGCTTGCGCTTGACTACCGGGCGCCTGCGGCCTTATTGATGCCCACTGTGATCTTCACGTTCACGCCGGGAAGACGCCGGTGGAGAGGTAGCGGTCGCCCCGGTCGCACACCACGAAAACGATGGTGGCGTTTTCCTCGCGCTGCGCGATCTGCTGCGCCACCCAGCAGGCGCCGGCGGCGGAGATGCCGGCAAAGATGCCCTCTTCGCGCGCCAGGCGCCGCGCCATGTCCTCGGCATCGTCCTGGCTCACCAGCACCAATTCGTCCACCAACTGGGGCTCGTAGATCTTGGGCAGGTATTCCTCGGGCCACTTGCGAATGCCCGGGATACGCGAGCCTTCCTGCGGCTGCGCACCCACGATGCGCACCGCGGGGTTCTTCTCGCGCAGGAAGCGCGCGACGCCCGTGATGGTGCCCGTGGTGCCCATGGCGCTCACGAAATGGGTAATGCGCCCCTCGGTCTGCTCCCACAGTTCGGGGCCGGTGGTCTCGTAGTGGATGCGGGGGTTGTCCGGGTTGGCAAACTGGTCCAGCACCACGCCCTTGCCCTGCGCCACCATCTGGTCGGCCAGATCCCGCGCGTATTCCATCCCCCCGCTCTTGGGCGTGAGAACCAGCTCCGCGCCGAAGGCCTTCATGGTCTGCGCGCGCTCCACGGACAGATCCTCCGGCATGATCAGCACCATGCGGTAGCCCTTGATGGCCGCAGCCATCGCCAGGGCAATGCCGGTGTTGCCCGACGTCGCCTCGATCAGCGTATCGCCGGGTTTGATCTCGCCGCGCTCTTCGGCCCGGCGGATCATCGACAGTGCCGGCCTATCCTTCACCGAACCCGCCGGGTTATTGCCTTCTAGCTTGCCCAGAATGACATTGCCGCGTGCCGCGTTGTCCTGTGCACCGATGCGCTGCAGTGCGACCAGCGGCGTGTGTCCGATCGCGTCTTCAATGGTGGGGTAGGTCTTCATACCGCGTTACTGTGCCATAATTTGCGACTTCGCTTTCGCGCCTGCCCGGGTGGTGAAATTGGTAGACGCAGGGGACTCAAAATCCCCCGCCGCAAGGCGTGCCGGTTCGATTCCGGCCCCGGGCACCACATACAAGGCCGCACAGTTCCCAGAACGTGCGGCCTTTTCTTTTTTCCCTATGAAACCCTCGATAGCGTCGTGCGCAAAGGTGCGGGGGACTGTGCAGCAATCCGGGGCCCTAAGACGCCTGCTGGTCGGTATCGGGCACATCCACAAGAATTAAGTTTGCTTTTTTCATTTCGGCGAGTAATAATCCGCCAACGCGCTACCCACTGCTTGCTTCGATAGCGCCTGCCTGACAGCATCCTGGCTGATGCGCCTTGCGCCGCACTTCTTGCAAAGTGTCGGCCGTCACTCTCCAAAGCAGCAAGCTCATCGCAGACCTTCAACCTCTTACAGGGTCTGCCCCGCCTTTCCTGCGCCGACGCGCGGCAGGTCTTTTCCCCTCTTTTCTTTCCTGGATGGTCGCCTTCGCGATTACATCCTGTCTGTTTGCAATGCTTGAAAAACAAAACGCCGAGCGCGTGGGCAACTACGTTGTCACGCCGCTGACCAAAACCACCAATGTCGGTGTTACTGCTTCGGTTTCCATACGCCGGGGAATGTACGACCGCATCTTCCGCTTCCTCCCAAGCTTCCCCTGCGATGCACAAGCAGTCCAGTACGCCATGGCGCAAGGACGTCGCATGGTGCTACACAACCAACTGGGCTGATCCTGCTATTGACGGAGGTACCCGTGGCCAAAGAAGAGTTGATTGAAATGCAGGGCAAGGTCGATGAAGTTCTGCCTGACGCCCGTTACCGCGTCACGCTTGACAACGGGCATCAGCTCATCGCGTATACCGGAGGCAAGATGCGTAAGTTCCGCATCCGCATTCTGGCCGGTGACCTGGTGACCCTGGAGATGTCTCCGTACGACCTCAACAAGGGGCGAGTGACATTTCGGCATATCGAGAACCGCACGCGCACCACCCCTCCAGCGCGCCGGCGCCATTGATTTTGGTTCCCCCACTCATTTCCTCTGGGATGCGCTTACAAGCCGTCCCTTCATTTCCCGAAAGAAAGACACTGACATGAACAACCGACTGTACGTGGGCAACTTGGCCTATTCCGTGCGTGATGAATCGCTGCACCAGCAGTTTTCCCAATTTGGTTCCGTCACCTCCGCCAAGGTGATGATGGAGCGCGATACAGGCCGATCCAAGGGCTTCGGCTTTGTAGAAATGGGCAGCGATTCCGAGGCACAGGATGCCATTAACGGTCTGAACGGCCGTTCTGTCGATGGACGTGCCCTGACGGTCAACGTCGCACGCCCCATGGAAGCTCGCCCAAGTTTTGGCGGTGGCGCAGACCGTGGTGGCTACCGCGGTGGCCGCTACTGATAGGGCCTTGCCGCGGCAATTGCCTTAGCAGGCCGTTGAAAAATCCCCCGCCGACGCCCGCGTTGGCCG